>NZ_JAYGIF010000080.1:0-5942 GCF_034931345.1 Pseudanabaena sp. CCNP1317
TTTCTTGTCAACCTTTTAGCTGGGTTGGTTGCTTATACATATCGAGAGACTAAACCTGCTTTAGATCTTCTCTTCAAAGGCTTACCTGCTCTTCCTCCTGCCATCTTTTAGTGCGTCGAACTCACGTTGGCTTAGATAACATACTCAAAAATCATTTTCCTGAACTCAATTCGCAGCAAGTGCTGACCGTTGGCGATAGTCCCAATGATGAGGCGATGTTTAATCCTGCAAAATTTCCCGTTTCGGTCGGTGTAGCAAATGTTCGCCATTATCAAGACAAAATGCTGCATTTACCCAAATACGTTACTCAAGCTTCTGAGTTTGCTGGCTTCCAAGAGTTAGCTCAGCTATTGCCAGCTCAAAAATAGTGTCGTAGATGACAGTATGTAAGTGAGACAAACCTATTCAGACTTTGATCTATGAAATTTTGATCTTTTTTTGATCTTTTATAGATCAGATCTAGAGCGATCGCTGTATGCTTAAATTGCAGTTTTTTATTTACAGGAGATTACTTAGTTAGTTTTCCCCTTCAAATACAAAAAAGCCAGTGACTACCACCTCACCAGCTTTCTTGTAAACCCGAAGGTTTTTAAATTAAATATCCGAAAATGGACAGATGTTGCTTTGAAGATGCAATTTTGTTCAGTGCTTCTTTATATCTTAACGCAAGATATAAGTTTAGCAATAGTTTTTGCTGCGAATTTTTAAAATTTTTTGCAAAAACCAATAACTGATTATTGAACTGAATTCAAAAAGTCTGTCTGTTTTCTGATTGAAGTCGCTACAACTCTTACAATCAGGACAACTTAGATGTTTTTAAATTTGCAACTCTTGCAGGAGCAGATCTTTTTTAAGATCGACCTTAGCAAGCTCATGGGAGGTCTAAAATAGTGATCTCCTTAAATAACCAGTATTCTTCCCGAAAGTTTTCACCAACTAAATCAAATAATCCTTGTCCGATCTGCGATGACATCACAGGTAAATGTCGAATTACCTCGGACAATCAAGATTTTGTTCTGTGTATGACCCATCCCAGTGATGCCGATCTGCCTGATTGGAAATATCTGGGTGAAACCAATGGCAGTTACTTTGCGGGTAAGTATGTTAGAAAGCGTCCTGAGTCTGAGTCGGAGCGGCAAGAGCGTCGTGACAGAAATTTAAAACTGCGGATGGCTCAACAAAAGGCAAAGCAAGATGGATTGGCTAATTTGCCTGATGCTGCTCAACGAGATCGCCTTTATCAAAATTATTTGCTGAAGCTAGTTTTAAATGATCTAGACAAGGCAGATTTACAGGGGCGTGGTTTAACCGAGTCAGCAATTATCAACTTAGGAGCAAAATCCTTAAAAGCTGGCTATATCTTGCCACTCCGTAATCCCCAAGGTCAAATTGTCGGTTCTCAAATCCGATTACGGGCTAATACATCGGGGCGATATCGCTGGCATAAACTTTTTGGCATGGCAACACATCAACGTAGTGGTGAGTTGCCACTTGCTTTTCATGGCAATTTGCAAGGTGTTCCCGCACGTATTATTTTAGTTGAAGGTACGGGAGTCAAACCCTATCTTGCTTCTAAATTGCGTAATTGTCCTGCCATTGGTGCTTCGGGTGGTCAGTTTGTGGCTAGCCAAAAAACTCTACTTGCCTATCTTGCAGATATTGGCGCAAATTCTGAGCAAACAAAACTGGAATATGCGATCGATGCAGGTGACATAGCTAATTCATCAGTAATGCGTCGCCATGAGAAAAATCTGGATTTCTTGGCTGACCTAGATTTTGCAGTTGATGTTCTCTGGTGGGGACAGTTTGCCAAAACAGATTGTGATATCGATGAGTTGTCTGATGGCTCAGATATTGAGTTATTGTCAGTTGAGAAGTTTTTTCAGATCGCCAATTATCAACCCAAAACGAAACTGTCACCTCTCCAATGGTTATCAGATAAGCTATTTCCTAAATCCAAGCCGAAAAGTGATGTCAAGCGATCGCCTGACACTGCACCTGACTATGAATATGCATCAGGGGAAAGATTAAAATCTTGGCAAAATTCTCTAGCAAACCATAAACATGTCCTCGATGCTTCGGCAACAGGAACAGGCAAAAGTCATGATGCTGGTTCGCTAAGTCCTGAGATGTTTGGTGATGGCATCGAGAAAATTATCTATATATATAGTGACTCTCGAAATGTCACCACGGCAACTTTGCAAGATTGGCAATTATTACCTGCCCGTCACAATGGCTTGACTAACAAGAAAGGCAAACTCCGCCTTGCTCAACATGGTGAAGCTCTTACCACCAGAGCTAATTGCTCTCGTACAGGGGCGATCGCGGCTCTAAAGAAAAAAGGGATCTCTGATACCCAAATTATTTGCGAGACTTGTCCTTTACTGAATGCTTGTCGTGGTAGTTCGGGTGATGGGTTTGGGTTTCGACATGAACGGGCGATCGCTTTTAACTCCAAGATTTTGCGCTCTCATCCCATGAGTTTGCCAAATCCCGATCAGTATGATTACTCGAAAACTTTGCTGGTATGGGAGGAAGTATCGGAAAGTTTATCCACAATGCGTCAGATTTCCGTTGATGCGGATGATATTGACAAGGCGATCGCTAAAATCTCCCGCACTAATTTAGAAAATAAACATCAAATTATTAACTTGCTGAATAAGCTGCATGATTTATTAGCCGACAAGTCTAAGTATGGTTTGAATTTCCAAAAAATTAAGACAGAGCTTCTTGAGCTTATTTCTAAAGTTGGCGATCTCACTTTGCTCGCTGATGTACTTCAACCTGATTTATCAATTCTCGATACGGTTAATGGCATTGCTGATTCTGAGTTTGAGCAGGCTAAAGGCAAAGATAAACGGGAACTGTCTCGGCTCAATGCTTTGCTGAAGCAAGAGACTACTCTGGGTTCTGTGGAAATTGAGCAGATGGTTAACCGTGATGTCTTGAAACAATGGCTGCCTGAATTTCTGGATATTCTGGCTGGCAAGATTTCACATGGCGATCTGCATATTCATCGAGGCAAACTGACCGTCTCTCTCCTTGATGCTCGTCTGCGTCATATTGCCCATCGCTCGGCGGCAAATCTTTATCTAGATGCCACAATTAGTGTTACTGACTTAAAGATGCGGTTGGCGGCAGATGTCCATCTAGTTAAGCAGTCAGGGATTTTTCCGATGCCGACTATTTTTCAAGTGACGGATATCGGACGCATGACCATGCAGCGTGGTGCTGAGCAACAAAGAAAGGCGGAGGCGATCGCTACTCATCTTAAAAATATTGATCCTTCGACAATGGTGATTGACTTTAAAAAGTTTGCGGACAATGCCGATGGAATTTGGTTCCGTGATTCTCGTGGCTCTAACGATTTTGCTGATGCAAAAACTCTTGTGGTGACAGGTACACCTTGCTCCAATATTGCGGCTCTTAAATCTGAGTATGTAGTATTAACAGGTTTGCATCCTGATGAGGATGATCTTGCTTTTGCTGAGTTTGTTGATCGCCACATCTTGGCTAATGTCCAGCAATGTTTTGGGCGCAAGTCGGGGCATCGCTTTCAGGATGGCGACCAGATTTATTTTTTGGCTGATTTTGATTTGGGGCAGATTCCCCATACCAAAATTGTCGCTAGTGACATTACACCTAAGGCGATGAGTAAATTAGAAATTCTCAAGTCTCAGATTACAAAACTAGCTCATGATGCTTTGGCTAAAGGTATTGATTTACTGTCTATGTCCCAAAGACAAAAAGCTGATTGGTTAGGGATTAAGTGGGGTCAGTTTCGGCGTAATTTTGAGTGGATCGATCCGCTATTAAAGTTTCTCTATAGCAATACGATCCAAAATTTAACTGAAAATATTGATATAGTGAATACGCGATCGCTTAATTCAAACGATCAAGACCTAGTTGAGTTTTGGGCTGGAGCGACAGAGATACTTTTGACTGATAATGCACCGATTCAATCAACTTTATTCGGAATTATCGAGTTCTTTGCCGCTTACATTCCGCAAGAGATTCATATGTGGGTAACAATGGCGTTATCAAATGAAATGCGTCTAAAATTATTTGGACTCATTTATGCAATTACATGATGCTGTTTTGGTATGCAGAACTTATCTTGATACCTTTTACTTGTTTGGCTTTGCCGTAGTTCTACCCTCAATCATGGTGATTAAACGACGCAGTTTGCCAGCTCGTTTACGATCATCATATCGACGCTTTGCCTCTGCCACTATTTTTTTCATCGTCGATGGATTAGAGGAAGCATGAATCCAAGAGGCTTCCAGAAATACCTCAATGGTGATCCGATTTTCTTTGCAATAGCGTGTTAAGACTTGATCGACTTCTTTTTCCAAAACAATCGCCGAGTGTCGGATTGTTTCTGGAATTTTGGCTAGCTCTGCTTTGAGTTCGCCTAGAGTATCTTGGGTATTGTCATAAATAGCTTTAGTGGCTACATCAGAAGCTAGAACTTCCTCAAATATCTGCATATTTGTGGATATATCTGTATCTACTGATTGTACTCCAGTGATGAGAGAGTCATCTCTGGTAGCTACCGCAGGTCGTTGGCGGTTTTGGCGAATACGGTCTAAAACGCTGTCAGACATAGTATTTAAGTGTTTAGATAATTAATGTGATTGTTAAATTTATGTTTTTACTAAAATCAAAAAAGCTAAAAAGATAAAATTAGCTTTTTATATGTTGAAACTTAACTGTAACATAAGAGTTGCTAAATTCTTATGTTACAAAAATAAAAAGGTAAAAAGCCAAATAAATAAAATTAGCTTTTTACCTTTTTATTTAACTAAAGTTTTGATCTTGTCAATTAAAACTTCAAAGGGATATTCCAAGTCGCTGTAGCCCATTTCGCCCAAAGTAGATCGACGGTTGATGGCTTGCTTGTATCGTTCGGATTCGCGAATTGAAGGAAGAATAAAACTTTCTCCCACTTCTTCTCGCATCCCATCGACAGCCGAGCGGCTCTCTTGGGTTTGAGTTTTGCCAATCCAACGATCGCGAAAGGGGAGTACTCCCATAACCTGAGCATTTGTAGCTCCAACATCTTGGAGAGTTTTCAGTAAATCCAATGTTCTGACCAAAGAGCCATAGCCTTTAACTGAAGCCTCAGCAGGAATGATTAGGGCATCGGCAGCTCCTAAAACAGTGAGACAGATTTGAGAGCGTTGAGGTGGGGCATCAATAATACAAACTTTAAAAGCATCAGCAACGGGTTCAATTCGCCGCTTCAAGAGGGTAGCACCTACGCCACTATTCGAGAGGTAGTCTTGTACTGTATCAAGTTGGTCATCGGCAGGAATTAGAAATAAATTGTCGTTACCTTCGCTAGGGTAAATACCGTCTTCTGCGGAAACAGATTTTTTTAATAATTCTAGTAAAGTTGGCTGATTTCCTTGGAGGTCTAAGTCCATGTAGGTAGTTAAGTTATGTTGTGGGTCAGCATCAATTAACAAGGTTGGATAACCTTGACGTGAGAGTAGGCGACCCAACATTAGTGAGGCGGTAGTTTTGCCTTGTCCTCCACTGAGAGAGGCGATCGCGATCGTTAGCATAGATATTAATTTTTAATTTAATTAGACTTTATCAAAAATATAATTAAATTAAAAGATTTTTTAGTAAAAAGCTAAATTTAGCTTTTTACTAAAAAATCTTTTAATTTAATTATCAGTGGGTAAGTGCTGCGATTCTCTAGTTGGATAGCATTCTGGCAAAGAAAACACCTTGCTGATTACAGTAAGTTATAAAAAATAAAAAGCTTAAAGGATAAAAAGCTAAATTTAACTTTTTATCTTTTTATACTAAGTACAGGACAAAAATTTAATGGAGTTGAAGAAAGCCTCGGAATTGAGATGGATGTCAAAGATGATATGACGCAGAAAATCAAAACCAAGACGAAAAATGCTTTTAGGTAAGCGACCGTGCTT
>NZ_JAYGIF010000082.1:0-5379 GCF_034931345.1 Pseudanabaena sp. CCNP1317
CCTTTGTGGTCATCTTCTCCACCAAGAGCATGTTCCGCCTCATGGTCGCGATCGCGTTCCTCTTGAGTTTTCACAATTAGTGAACCCGCAAGATAGGCTGTTATGGCAGCATCGGGATCGATTTCAGTGGTGACAATGGGCTTGATACCTTTGGATTCCAGACGACAGGCTAATCCATTGCCCATACTGCCACTAATTAGTACCTGTACATCGTCCAATGGATGTGATTCTTTAGGAGAGCTTTCATGGAAGCTTTGAGCTTTAGCAAGTTCTAATAGCTGTTTGTTTTGAATAAATGTGTCATCCACATCGTAGATCCAGAATTTCTGGCAATGTCCAAGATGTCCTGTTACATTGGTTTGATTTTGGCTAGATACGGCAATTTTCATTGAAAAATTCCTATTCTTTGTTTTTTAGTTGAAATTTTTTATAGTTATGAGATCGCAAATTTAGCGATCTCATAACCATAGAATTAATGTTTAGGCAGAAATATCAGGAGATGTCAGAGCCAATGGAACTGGGAAGTTATGTCCATTAGGCGATCGCATGACTTCAATTCCAAGGTCTGCGCGATTAAGCAGATCGGCATCAGTGCGAATTGGACGACCAGAATCATCTAAAATCGATTGCTGGAAATTGAATCCATTGAGATTAAAACTCATCACGCCGATACCTAAAGCGGCAAACCAAATCCCGATCGTTGGTAATGCAGCTAAGAGAAAGTGGGTAGTCCGACTATTCCGCAGAGACAGGGTTGGGATCAGCAATCTGCCTAGGTAACCACTGTGACTGGCAAGCAGATTATAGGTAGTTTCTTCTTGACCAAATTTATAACCTAGGTTAGCTGATTCAATCTCTGTCGTCTCGCGAATTAGACTCGAAGTAACGAGAGAGCCATGGAGCGAACTCAAAAGTGCACCACCCAAAATTCCCGCTACTCCAAGCATGTGGAACGGATGCATCAAGACATTATGCTTTGCTTGGAGCGACAGCATGAAGTAGAAAGTACCCGAAATCCCCAAAGGCATTCCTTCTGAGAAGCTTCCTTGTCCGATTGGGTAGATAAACAGTACGGCGGTGGCTGCGGCTACTGGAGCAGAAAAGGCTACGGCGATCCAAGGACGCATCCCTAAGCGATAGCTCAATTCCCACTGGCGACCGAGATAAGCCCAGATACCAATCAGAAAATGAAATACGATCATCTGATAAGGCCCGCCGTTATAGAGCCATTCATCAATGGAGTCGGCTTCCCATACAGGATAAAAGTGCAGCCCGATCGCCGCCGAAGTTGGGACGACGGCAGCAGTGATCATGTTATTATGCGCCATCAACGATCCTGCGATGGGAGCGCGAACACCCTCCATATCCACGGATGGAGCATTGGCGATCGCTAGTATAAACACGATCGCTGCCACAAGCAGAGTGGGAATTGCGAGAATACCGAACCAACCTATATATAGACGGTTGTTGGTACTTGTGATCCAGTCAGAAAAGACTTGCCAAGAATTTACTGGGTCGAGCTTTGACTGTTTTGGGAAAACATAAGTTGTCATAATTATTACTCTTTGTCAATACAATTCAATAGTGAATAGAATGTAACTGAACTGAGAAGTTTAAAAAGACTGCAATTAGTGATACTAAACGTGAAGATGTCCTATACCCACCAAGGCTTTTGACCAGTACGAGGATCGGTGTCTGTCCATGGCGAGATCAAAATTTTGTTGTCAGTTACTGCAACTTTGACAATCTTGAGTGGTAGAGGAGCGGGACCACGTACTACGGTTCCATCAGGGGCATAGAGAGAACCGTGGCAAGGGCATTGGAACTGTTGATCCAGCGGGTTCCAAGGGAAGGTGCAACCGAGATGGGTGCAGTTATCGACAATGCCAATGTTGTCGAGAGTGCGATCGGCGGTGACAATCAGATAGGTGGGTTCTCCTGCTAAACCTGCTACTAGAGCGCGAGTTTCTGGTGGCTCAGCCAAGAGTTGTGTAGCAGGAATTACTTTGCCTAAGATGTCTTTAGCAAGGATAGCTCCACCGTCGCCAACGGCTTCTGATGGCGGAACGAAGAAATTACCAAAGGGATAGAGTGCCGATCCTG
Organism: Pseudanabaena sp. CCNP1317; assembly: GCF_034931345.1. Taxonomy (NCBI): domain Bacteria; kingdom Bacillati; phylum Cyanobacteriota; class Cyanophyceae; order Pseudanabaenales; family Pseudanabaenaceae; genus Pseudanabaena; species Pseudanabaena sp. CCNP1317. The sequence goes on from NZ_JAYGIF010000082.1 coordinate 2,104, forward strand.
TGGTCACAGCGATCGCTGATCCTGTAATAAAGTTGAGCAATTGCCGCCGCGATAGGGACGGACTTTCGAGGGGTAAACTATTTTCCATGAAGAGACTCAGTAAGTTTATTGGTACGAATTCCTAGAAGTTGATAAAGCCCACAAAAGCCCACGAGAGCCGTTACCAGCATTATTCCACCCATCACAACTAGACCAATTCCTAATCCAGTACCGCCATAAAGGAAAAAGCCTAAATAGAACAATCCAATAGCCAATAACAAACGGATCAGGCGATCAACTGAGCCAACATTTGTGTTCATAAGGTAATCTCCAATGTTAAACAAATTGCAAAAACTTGCAGCAATATTGGAAGACTTAATTCTTGAAGTATTGCAATATTTTTTTGTAATCTACTTTAATATAACTCATTAGTAATATAATTAAACAAGATTAATCTTAAGACTAAGTTAAGTTTGTTCTCTAGATGATTCAACCCTATACTAGATATAGGCTTTGGCTTTTCCATAAGTCATGAGCAGCTAATCGTTCCATCGTAAAGAACTATATGATTTCAGTACAATTCCTATAACTTATACAGGATGTTATACGTTAGAATGTCATGCTAATTTTTGTTCCTATTACTTTTCCATAGGTTAGACATAGGTATAGAGTTTTACCGATTTTCTAGCTTTATTTAATGGATAGGAAGTAGAAAAGATATTCACTCACTTTATATGCGATCGCATTGGAAATAATCGTCATGAATTCAGAAACCTTATCGGCTCTCAAACCCTATCTCAGTTTTTTTCATCCCATTATGATGTGGGTATTGCTGGGTATTACTATCTATGCGATGTATCTGGGCGTACAAGTCCGTCGCACTAGACTAGCTGAAGGCGATGTCAAGAAAGAAATGATCAAAGGTAAATTCGCGATTCGTCATCACCAAATTGGTTCTATAGTTCTAGCCATAATGGTATTGGGAGCGATCGGTGGAATTGTGGCGACATATATAAGTAGTGGCAAGATTTTCATTAACGCCCATTTGTTTGCTGGTTTAGGAATGGTAGGCGCGATCGCGGTTTCAGCATCACTAGTTCCCTTTATGCAGAAACATGACTGGGTTCGCAGCATCCATGTCGCGATCAATATGGTGGTAATGGGTCTGTTTGGTTGGCAAGCCCTGACTGGCATCCAAATTGTCCAAAAGATTTTAGCTTCGATGAATGCGCCTGTTGCTGGTTAATCGGTTTCTAAAGCAATCTATTCAAAACAATACCAATAAGAAATCTATGTTTATACCTCGTGGTTTTAACGAACGTTCTGTCTTAACCTAACTTGGCAAGATGGTTTATTACACGGATCAAGGAGAACCATGGAATGAACATAATCCAACAGAAGCATTAGTCTTTCTGCACGGTTTTGATGGTGCTTCCTCTCTGCAATCGGCTCAACGTGAAAATGCGGAGTATGCAGCGCTCTCTTTTGTTCGGGGAGATTTGTGTTTTGATCTGTCTCCATACATCAAAAGATTGACGGTTGGTTCCTACAGCCATGATTTGGGGCAAGGGTTCTCAGTTCACAAACCCTAATGTCGGTCGTCAGCTTGCGGCGATGAATCCTGAAGTCATTCGTCGCTTTTACTATCTGGATGATGTGGGATTTACCCCGCAACTAGAGCAACCTGCGGTGACGATCGGACTAATTCGTCAGATTTTGCCATTGCTTGAGTAGATTTCTATAAAGTGATTCAGGACTAAATTATGCAAAAATTACATCAGTTCGTTCTCAATCTTTTTCTAGTAGTTGGTTTGAGTTTATTTACGATCGCTTGGAGTCCTGCGATCGCCCTAGCTGCTCCAATTATTCCCCATCCTGAAGAATTAGTTCATGCTGTTCAGGAAATTGAAGCTCTGGATGCAATGCGGATAGGCTTGGCTTCGAGACTAGAAGGAAGCACTGAAGAGCCAACCCAACAAACGATGAAAGAAGTCTGTCGTCCTGTGGGAATGCAAGCAATACAACTCAGTAAAGAAAATGGTTGGCAGGTGAAGCAAATCGCAACTAAGTATCGCAATCCTGCCCATACTCCTGAAAACCTCCATGACAAGGTGGCGTTGGCAAAATTTGAACAAGACCATGAGCTAGTCGGACTATGGGATCGGGAAACCATTAATCAGCAGACAGGAACGCGCTACTATCGCCGCATTGATGTAGAAGCAAGTTGTTTGGTTTGTCATGGTGCAAAAGATCAGCGTCCTCAGTTTGTGCAGAAAGGTTATCTTCAGGATTTAGCCTATAACTTCAAAGTTGGTGACTTGCGCGGTATGTATGCCGTGTTTATTCCCGATGAAATGAAAAAAGCAATTCAAGATTCTGTTACTCCTTAATTCACCTTACGCAGAGCGAAAATCTTCCCTCATCCCCTTCTCCTGCTCTGGGAGAGAGGCTAGGGGTGAGGATCTTATCTACTACAATAAAAAAATTATGAAATTAATTTTATCTCTACTGCTTGGCATCGTTTTATCATTCTGTCTCTTGTTAGGACTTCAACCAAACGCGATCGCCTCAAAACCAATCGATATACCTAATCTGCTGTCGAGTATTGAAGGATATCCACGATTAGAAATGTCTTTGGATAAATATCTCATGGCTATTCCATCGGGATACTACACGATTGCTAATGTCGAAGAGTTGAAAAGTTTGATAGCTGATCGTCAAGCTCTATTAGTGGATGTCCGCGAACTATCGGAATATCAATCAGGACATATCCCTAATGCCATTAACATTCCACTACGGACTATATCGCGCAATTTAAGCAAAATTCCTAGCGATCGCCCTGTAGTTTTATATTGTTCTACGGGTTATCGCTCTTCGATGGGTGTGATGACCTTACATTTGCTCAATTATGACAATGTGAAGGGCTTTCCGCCTAGTCTTTCAGGTTGGAAACAGGCTGGTGAGGCGATCGCCAAATCTTAATCTGTATTAATTACCATCATTCCTCCCAATACACGCTCATTAAGGAGTTTATTTATGGAAGCCACCAAAAAACACAGCCAATATTTTAAATATATTCGCCGTCTTCATCGCATTCTTGCTCCGATTATGTTGTTGCCTCTATTTCTAACTACCATTACAGGCATAATTTATGAAATCCTATATTTAGCAGCTTAGTACAGGACAAAAAGTTGCAAAAGTAGACAGGAAGGGGTTTTATAAAAGATAACCACATCACAAATAAAACCCCTATGAAAGAGATTAGCGTATTTTGCGAAAAGTTACATGAACATCTGC
>NZ_JAYGIF010000083.1:0-4286 GCF_034931345.1 Pseudanabaena sp. CCNP1317
GAACTGGCAAAGTCAAAAATATTGGCTTTGGGTTTAAGCGATCGCTCGGTAAGCTGAAGCATCTGAAACTTCTTCGCCTCAGTCATGCACTTAGCAAAGTCCCAATGCAGTTTGGATGTAGCTAATTGAGGATCTTGATTTTTATAAAGTTCATCCGCCGCCTCGTACCAGCGATCGCCATAGCTCTGGCATTGTTCGGGTTCATCAAGAGCGATAACGAAGTTTTTTGGTAAATAATTTAGCAATGTAGCTTTATGAGCAACAAACTCATGCAAATCGACAGGGGCGATCGCAATGCTAGATAGGTCAGTAAAGCTTTTGGGATTAGTGGGGTCAAATTCTCTGATTTTCTCGACAGTACCGCGATTACAGCTTAGGCGCACGGGTTGATTTCGATTAACTGGAAACACTTCAAAACTGAATCCTTTGCGGCTCCATTGTTTTGATTCTTTTACTTCTTTGACTTCTTCATATCCTAATCTTGCCAAAGCAGAAGCTAGTAATTTAACCGATTGCGAATCGCCGATATTGAGATAGAGACTATGTTTTTGGAAGACTTGAGTGGATGGTAGATGGGGCTGTAGCGCGTTAATGGTGGTAGCGATCGCTAAGTTATGCTGTGGTTTAGCAAGCAATTCCGCTAATATCTCAATCCTTGTCCAAGCGGTTTCTAAATCGATTTGGGCTGGTTCGTAGGGAAATGTATCAAGGGGAGGGTATAGATAGACGCGCCATGACATTGACTGGAGTTGTAAAGCCCATCGGGTGGCTTCTTCGACGGTGGCGGTGACAATGAGTAATGGTTTGGTTTGTTGTTGACATAGGTGGGTGCTAATTAGTCCTTTGCCTAAGCAGGATAGTCCTGATAGGGATATGCTTTTGGCTGTTTTGAGTTTCTCGCCTATTTTTGTGGCGATTAGCGATCGGGCGATGTTCTCTAGGACTGCTGTGAAGGTCATGGATTGGGATTAAGTTAGTCCTGTGTTTACGATTACTCTATGATCTATCTTAATATTTAACTCAGCCCTGCTACAGCTAAGATATAGGTGAGGCTCAGTTGGCATAATTGCGAGAATATTCTCAATAAATTGGGAAAACATCAACTTTTTGCAAAAAAGGAGTATTAAAATGACTACAGTGATCCAATCGCCAGTCATAGAGACAGCTAAATCTCCTCGACTGACATTGGCGGAGTTTTTGGCAAGCCCTGAGTCTGATCAGAATTATGAATTTATTGATGGTCAAGTCATAAGAAAAATGTCGCCAAAAAGATTTCATGCTTCTTTACAAGCAGAATTATTGATTTTTTTACGAACTTTGTTTGAAGGCAAAGGCTTTGTCTATCCAGAATGGGGAATTGTGTTAACACGCAACGATCAGGATTGGTGTCCTGTACCTGATTTGACCTATATTTCGATGGAGCGGTTGCCTAGTAACGTAGGTAATGAGATGTGCCCAGTACCGCCTGAATTAGTCATTGAGATTATGTCAGAAGGACAAACGTTTCGGGAGTTTGTGGCAAAGGCTGGGGATTATCTGAAATCTGGAGTATTAAGAGTATGGGTTATCGATCCAATGGGAAAAACCTTAACGGTGTTTTATCCCGATCGCCCTCCAGAGACTTATCAAGGTGATCGACTATTAACTGATGAGTTATTCCCAGATTTAAAAGTAACAGTAAAGCAGTTCCTTACAAAAGCAGGAATTTAAAAACTACTTTTTTCCTTTACTCACTGAGAGACACGCTGGATTGGGAACTTTGTATTTACAAGATTTCAGCAATCAACTCAGACTTTAGCTACTAAGGCTTGGTAATTCAGGAAATTGCACTTATCACGAAGATCAAAGTCAAAGCATTACGGAATAACCTAAAAAGATGAATATGGAAAAAACAATTCAAGATCTGGAAGAGCGTATCCGCAAAGCTCAACTCGCTAATGATGTAAATACACTGAATGAATTAATTTCTAATCAGTTGCAATTTGTTTTTCTAGACGGATCTGTAGCATCAAAATCTGATGACTTAGAAGCGCATAGAAATAAAATGGTCATCTTCCACAGCATCACTTTCACAGACCAAATCATTGAAACTTTTGAAAATTTAGCTACTGTAACCGTTAAAGCAGAAATCAGTGGATCTATGAATGGTCAAGATTTTCATGGCTATTATCGATATGGAAGAACTTGGGCGATGCTAAATGGTCAATGGCAGCTCATCGCAGGCAACGTGGTTCAACTGCCTGATTCGCATAATTAGCTAGGTGTAATTCCAATCAAGACAACTTTTTAGGACGAGGCTTAGTCACTTTACCCGCCTGCTTAGACTTTCCCTGAGCAGATTTCTTCTCCTTAGCTGTTGAAGCCTTACCCAAATTCGGCTTAGCCGCCTCATCCAGATCGCCAAACTTCTTCGACCACCACTTCTCCTGAGAAGACCAGAAAAAGACCACATCCGCATGATCCTTGCGTTGACGTGCCTGAACATCCGCACACTTCAACATCACTTTATCCACACCATCTTTATGGTAGGGAAACTTAGCCAAAGGCTTGCCACAGACAGGACAAGCAAAATTAGTCACCTCCGCCGTCACTGCATTCTCGCCCTTCGGTTGAGGAATCTCCCACTGATTACGGCGATCGCTCCAAAACATCACCAGATTCTCACAGCCGTGCTCACACTTGAGAAAATGCCCACCACTCACCTTTTTAGAAGGAATCTTACTGAGAGGATGACTACAAGTAGGACAAGCCACATCCGAAAGCTCATTTTTGCGATTACTTGGCTGTAAATCCGCACCGAGATTTGTATAGGCACGCGCCAACATCGGCTGAAAATAAGACTGATGCCAACCAATCAAATAGCTTTGCCACTCCAACTTACCCACCGAGATCTCATCCAAAGTCGTTTCCATCCCTGCGGTAAAATCGGCTCTGAGCAAATCGGGGAAAGTTTTATGCAACACATCATCCGTAGACATTCCCAAAGCCGAAGGTTCGAGAACTTTACCCTTGAGTAACACATAGGTTCTATCCTTCAGGGTCTTGACGATCGCCGCAAACGTACTCGGTCTACCCACACCCTGACGCTCTAACACCTGCACTAACTTCGCCTCGCTATACCTAGCAGGAGGTTGAGTTTGCTTCTGCGTGAAACCCGCATTCGCCAAAGCCAAGGTCTGACCGCTTGTTAACGCAGGAATATGTTTATCCTTACTCAAATCGTTCCAATAGCGCGTATAACCCGCAAAGGTGAGAATACTGCCCCTAGTTTGCCAGAGCGTCGAACCAGCCTGAATAATCACGCGACTTTTCTGAATCAAAGCATTCGCACATTGAGAAGCAACGGCTCTGCGCCAGATTAACTCATAGAGTTGATGCTGTTTGGCACTGAGATGGTCTCTCACCGTTTTTGGAGTAATACTCAAATAGGTAGGACGAATCGCTTCATGGGCTGATTGAGCATTCGCCTGTTCACGATGACGAGTAGTTTTCTTAGGGACATTATCAGGATCGTGTTTCGATAGCCATTCCTTTACCTCAGCACAAAACTCAGGAGCGAGACTGGTGCTATCAGTGCGGTGATAGGTAATCAAACCTTTACGACCTTGAGGTAAATCGACACCCTCAAACAACTCTTGAGCCACCTTCATCGTCTCTTCAGGCGATAGCCCTAATCTCACAGAGGCAGCTTGCTGAAGCGAACTGGTAATGAAAGGCGGCAACGGTGATTTCTGAGCAGTGACACCCGTAGCTTCGCGAACGACATGGGGATGATTACGCGCAACTTGAATAATTCGGGCAGCTTCCGCTTCTGACAATACCCGTTTTGACTCAACCGTAGATTCCGTATTCACTTCCGCCGCATCATCGGTGACATCCTGATCCTCAAGCACAGGCTCAATCTCACTACTACCCGCATAGAAAGATGTGAATCCTTCAGCATATTCCGTCCATACCGACCAGTAAGTAATCGGCACAAAGGTATTAATCTCGCGTTCACGTTGGCAGACGATATGCAAAGCCACTGACTGCACCCGACCAGCCGAGCTACCGCCACTAGTACGACGCACAAGTGGCGAAACTTTAAATCCAATCAACCTGTCCAAACATTGTCTCGCTCGCTGTGCGGAAATCAAGTTTAAATCTAACTGATGAGCATTAGCGATCGCGGCTCTAACCGCCGTAGGTGTAATCTGGTTATAGACAGCGCGTTTGGGATTACGCAGATGCAGTTGCTGCTGTAAATGCCAAGCAATTCCCTCACCCTCGCGATCGCCATCGGTAGC
>NZ_JAYGIF010000084.1:0-4248 GCF_034931345.1 Pseudanabaena sp. CCNP1317
GCTAATTATAGCATAGATAACTTCTATTGATTCGAGAATCGCTCAATTTGTTTCTGGCTCACTTTCATCCCGTCACTCATCCTTGTAAACGGATAGAGTGCGGGACTTCTCGTTCGCGTTAGTTAAACTTAAAACCTGTGGCACGCGCTATGCGCGTGCCACAGGTTTTAAGGTTTTAATTGTGTAGAGGTACTTATGATTTTTGAAACGCTTCAAAAAGCCTATTCTCATTAATCTATTTCATTAGCAAATACAGTAGCGATCGCTTGTTTGGCATCGGTGCGAAATTCTTGGACATTAACTCGACTTAATAGAAATACCGCAAAAATCATCACTACAGCTTCACAAACAAAAACGAAGCTATAAGCTAATGTCGGCAAACTGAAGATTTTGTTGCCAATATCTAGCACCACACCACCTGTAACTGTGGCAAGTCCTCTAGCGATCGCTTGAGATAGTCCCCAAGCACCAATAAAGGTTCCCGCAGTTTCGGCCGCCGTGAGGTCAAGCATGAGACTCAAAGCGCCTGAAGTCGTAATTCCAGAGGCAAATCCAAATAGAGTTAAAGCACCTTGTAAGACGGGAATTTTTTGGGTAAATCCTGCAATTAATAATAAGGCGCAGCTACCCGCAACTAAGTAACAACCTAGTTTGGTGGAATTTTGCTTGCCAAGGCGCGGCACAATCAAGAATCCTGAAGAACTCAACCCTATTAAGCTTCCTGTGCCAAAAGCGGCATTAAGTTGTGTGGTTTTACAAATACTCATGCCAAACACAGCACCCCCAAATGGTTCCATAATTGCATCCTGCATGAAAATACCAATGGTCATCATTAGCAGGAATGAGAAAAATAAACCTGTTTGTTTGCTTGCCGTCAACACGCGCAGCGCTTTACCAAGACTAAGTTTATCCTCTGTGGCAGTGGTTCCATTGAGAATGTGATTTTCGGCAACACGCAACTTATAACGGGAATACTTCTGCTCAATGCCATAGGTAGCGAACAGTGCTAAACCCACTACCGCCACAGGAATGACCATGAAGACAAAATTTAGTGTTTTTTGCAATTGGGCAAGGCGATCGCGATCCGTATAAATAGAAATATTACTAGGCGGTTCTTCTGAACATTGCAGCAAACGAGAAACCACGATCGCACCAATCACAATTCCCACCATCAACATCGACCAGACGATTCCCACTAGTTTAGAGCGATCCTCTTCGTCGGACACATCCACTAACATCGCGGCAAAAGGTGTAGAACTCAGGCTAATTGACATTCCATACAGCGCAAACATAGCAGCCAAGGCGATCGCCCAGCCATAGGTGACACCATTCCAGCCAATCTCATACACACTGCGTCCCAATTGCCACATCACCTGTGTAGTCAGAAAAGCAACCACAGCAAAGATCACGGCTCCAATCCAGACATAGCCTGAGCGATGGGTTCCGAATATCGTTTTAGCATCGGAGGTCTGCCCAAACCAAACTCGCGTCGGAGACACAAATAGAGGCATCGCAATAAACACGGCGGCGAGGGTCGCAGGAATCGCTAGTTCGTTGATCATCACACGGTTCAACAACCCTGCGATCAGCAAAGACATAATTCCTAAGCCCATTTGAAATAGCCCGATCCGAAACATTTGGATCAGTGGCAATTTAGGCGGTATTTGGGACGGGGTTTCGTCTAAATTTGCGATATCGACTTGGTTATTCATCGGTTGCGATTGAAATTAAAAAAATCAGTAAAAACACTATTATCTCAAACTTCCGCAGAATTGCGCTAGCCGATCGCCAAACCAGCCCCATAGACTCTAATTCAATCTTGATAGGTTATGGTGCTGCACTAAGTAGCTAGGCATAAGTAAACTAAAAACCTAGAAAGCTGTCCCGCCCGCGTAGCGGGCGGGACAGCTTCTGGTTTTAGGTTTTAATTATGCCTAGCTACTTACAACCTATCAAGTTGATCAACTTGAGATGGGGATAAATCTATGGATTCTGGTTGGAGACGCTCAAATTTTTTATTAGCTTGTAGCCTAGTTCTCTGCTTCAGTACTAAGGTTTATGCAGAGGAGTTACCCAAAAACTTTGATTCACTACAGCCTATTAATCATCAAATTCAGCAAGTTAAGTCACAAAAAACTAAGCAAAAACCCAATACTCAATTACTAAATGCTCAATTACTAATTGCTTCTCAAAATGGCAACCTCAAGGAGGTGCGATCGCTAATTTCCCAAGCAACCGATGTCAATGTCCGCGATGAATATGGATGGACACCGATCCTATGGGCGGCGATGAATGGACATACTGATGTGGTGCGAGTTTTATTAGTGTCAGGTGCAACTCCGAATACGCGCAATAAGTATGGATGGACTCCTCTAATGTGGGCGGCTGGTCAAGGCTATAGCGAAATTGTGCGATCGCTAATTGCCTCAGGAGCGCGGCTAAACGCACAGGATCGCAATGGCTGGACAGCGATGATGTGGGCATGGGATGGCAATCATCAAGAAACGGTCGCAATTTTACGAAATGTGGCTAATGACTAATCAAAATCAAAATATAAGTAGCGGCGCGAAGCGCCGCTACTTGTATTTTTGGTTTTATGTCCTAACCTAACCTTTGCTTGCTATAGAACAAAAATTGAAAGAGGGTTTGGAAACCAAACCCGTACCTTAATAGGTAGGGGCACCCCCCCCGTGGTTACCCTGCTTTGCTAATTCGATCAAAGCTGACTCCAGTTGTGAAGACATCTCAACTTTGCCCGATCGCAAATGTAGATCACGCTGCGGAAAAGGAATCTCGATTTGATTTTGGTTAAGAACTTCATAGATCAAAAAATACAAGTCACTTTTGAGTAAAAATTGTTTGTCTGGTTCCGCAGTCCAAATTAATAGCTCAAAATCTAAGGAGCTATCACCAAACCCTTTGAACAATAGACTAGGAGAAGGAGAAGCTAATACCTTGGGATGTTCGCTAGCAGCTTCTATCAACACTGTCCGCACATGCTGGGGATCGGAGCCATAGGCTACGCCCAATGGTAAATGTATCCTTGAGATCGGGTTGCCATGACTCCAATTAATCACTTCACTATCGAGAAATCGCGAATTCGGCACAATAATGGAGACACGATCTAAGGTGCGAATTTCTGTACTCCTTGCCCCAATTCTTTCGACAGTGCCATGCAAATCTCCGACTTCAATGAAATCCCCCACTTGAATCGGACGCTCAAACACCAAAATTAAGCCGCTACCAAAGTTTTTGGCAATATTTTGTAAGCCAATACCTAAACCAATACTCAAGGCACTAGCCAAAATTGTGAGCGAACTCAAGTCTAGTCCCCAGATCTGCAATAAAACTAATGTGCCGATAAAGATTAGGGTGTACTGCACAATTACCGCGATCGCTTCCTGTGCGCCACGGTTTAGCCCTGCAATACTGAGCACACGGTCTTTAAAGATATCAATAAATGCTCTGACGAGAAGTATTAGTCCAAATAGGAGTGCGCCTAAAATCGATAGATTGATGATTGAATAGGAGCTTTTGCCAAGGGTCAAGATGGGCGCATTAAAACTAGATGTTAAAACATCGCGAATTTGTTGGCTGATGGCGCGAGAATCGGGGAAAAGATCAGCAATGTAGAGGATCGCCGCCACCCAAACGGAGATACGGGTGATCGACAAAATTACTGTAAAAAATAAATCTAGTCCCTTCGTAATTGACTCGCGTTCCGTACCTTCTAACTTCCGTTTGAGTGTGCGCGATAAGTACCGCCGCAACATTCCCAAGCCCCAAGAAAGAGCGATCGCGCCCACAATAATTACAATAGGCAAAATGATCATAAAGTTATGTTCTTTGGTGATTGCTCATAGACATATGAATCAATATAATTCTCTACCAATGGATTTACAGCACTTTTATTTCCTTGTATTACCATTGACATGACTGGTATTTGGTCAGCCCACCTGAGTGGGTTAGAGGGGCTGTTCAGCGCGACAGATACATGGTCATTAAAACTGACCGCGATCGCCGCCTTACTACCAGAATCCATAGCCCTAGCTTTAATCATGCGGCGGTCTAGCCAAACGCAAGAGTAGATACAATACGCATTTATTGCAAATTAGAGACTTGGGCTTGGAGACCAAGCCCCTACCTATCCAAAGATGTAGATACTGTCTTGAGTACCAAAAAGTCAAGAGGGAATTTTAACAAAATTAGGATCGAAAGAACGCTGAGACTTGAGAACACCAAAGACCT
>NZ_JAYGIF010000085.1:0-4114 GCF_034931345.1 Pseudanabaena sp. CCNP1317
TTCTGTGGTGGTAAGATGGACAAAGCTCATGAGGGTATCCTAATTATTGTGATTAATATCAGAATATCCTTATGAGTCCCTTTACGCAAAGATCTCTAGGTGTTGCATTTCATCCTTGAATTGGCGAAGTATTCACACAATAGTGATAGGTGCGGAAGGCTTGAGTATTAGCAAAGAATTGACTATTGCAAAAGAGCGTGAAAAGCAGTTAAAAAAGCTCTTTGACGATAAGCAAAAGGAATTAGAAAAGCGCCAAAAACTGACTAACCGTGATGACTATCTTGTAATATCAGACTCTGAGAACGATGTTATATTGGTTCAATTAGAAAATATTAAACGACAAATCGAAGCAAAGAATGAAGAAGAAAAGTTGCGTGGTTATACATCATTAGGAAAACTTGTCTGCCCAGAGTTAAAACCTGATTTTTTGAAAATATATAACCTATCTTTTTCAAGCATCCATGATGAAGCTGAACAACTTGTAAAAGCTCATATTAGTAGACACACAGCGAAACCTGAACTAGCTGATACTTTTCTTCTGCAAGCTTTGGAACAAACATTAGACACCTGTCCATTTTGTGGGCAAAATCTTGAGTCTGCTCATGATTTACTGGATGCTTATCGCAAGTACTTTGATCAATCCCATAGAGATTCACTTGAAATGATCAAAACGTGTTTAGCAGAAATAAATCAATGGAATCCACGCGCTGAATTACTACAGTTGGAGAGTAAATACGCTAAAGCGAAAGATGCGGTGGAGAACTTCAGAAAATATGTAGATGTAGACCAAATGTCGCAACCAGATTTCTCTAGTTTTATTCGTAAATTTGAATCTTTAAAAGAGAAAGTCCAAAATACGCTTGAACAAAAGCTGCACAATATAAACTTGAGCCAGTCAGATGATGAAGCACTGCAACTAGATACTATCTTTTGTGACTTAAAAGGTGAAATTGAAGTAGTTAATCAAACGTACAGACGCGGAGCAGATAGTATTAAAGCTTATCTGGCATCAATTTCTGGTTCAACATCATCTGATCTAAATATACTCAAAAGCCAGTTAGAAAAAAGCTTGAAGCGATTTTCTCAAGATGAGAAGAACTGGTGCAAAGATTATCAGGAATTGGAAAGTGAATTCCACAAAATTACATTGGACATAAAGACTTTGACCAATAAGCTTGCCAGTTATTCGACAACAGTTTTTCACAAGTATCAAGCGAGCGTGAACGATACTCTAAATGAGTTAGGGGTGGATTTCCGATTGGATCGTTTCATTGAACAAGTTGATAATCGTTCAAAACAACCATATGCTGAATTTCAAATTGTTATCAATGAAACTCAAGTGCCTTTACAAGTACGAGGAGATAATCCCTGTTTTCACAATACTTTAAGCGAAGGAGAGAAAAACACTCTAAGTCTTGCCTTCTTTGTTAATTGGTTGAAAAATCAACCTAACTTGGATAAGAAGGTAGTTGTATTTGACGATCCTCTATCAAGTTTAGATGAGCATCGAAAAAATCTAACGGCTCGTCTCATTAGAGATTTGTCAGACAGCATCGGTCAGGCAATTATATTGACGCATAACAAAGATTTCTTATTTTTACTTTGTGACAATCTTTCTGGAGCTAGAACCCTTACATTAAAAAAGGACAGAATACATGGGAGTTGCTTATCTAATTTTGATGTGACTGAGCATCGTAAAAATCTGCAACAAAAAAGAATTGAAAGCTTGGAGACTTATTTAGAGCAAGACCATTGTTCTACACATAACGCTCAGGAAATGATCCGCCTATGTCTAGAAACAGCTTTACAATTTAAGTATTTTCGACACTTACGATCCAAGAATATAAATACGTTAGGCAAAATGATAGATGAATTAAAAAATCTTGGAAAATTAGATAGCGCTATCATTAGAACATTGCGAGATTTAAACGATATTTCAAGCCCTATTCATCATGGTGAGTCTGGCAACAATCCTTTAAAAGAAATCACTAGAAATGAATTATTGCCTGATATTAGAAAGACATTGGAACTACTTGAAAAGATATAAAGTTCACGATTTTATATCTGTCTCTCTATAATTGATAGGCGATTACTATTTAATTAGTTTTTGAGATAGGCGATCGCTGTTTGATTCGAGATTAAGAGCAATTTTGCTAGAGATTAATCCGCGCATCACCGCAACCTGCAATGCCTTAGCTTTCCGTACCGAACCATGCCGATAAACCTGCATTAACTCATTTAGCTTCTTAACTTCCTGTGCATTAAGCAACCCTTCACTATTTCGAGCTTGTAAATCACTAAAAACCCTTTGCTGCTGTCCACCCATTTGCAAATTACAAAGAGCCAGAACCTGTTCATCAGGCAGTGCCTCTATGGGAATCTCATTAATAGTGCGATCGATCCATTCAATCAGCATTTCCTCAATCCCCTGACGATTGAGTGCAGCAATTTCCTTAACTTTTTTTGCCAAAGGTTCGGGAAGTTCTAAGGCGATCGACTCAGACATATTGCCTCGTAGACAACACTAAATTTTGATTGATTAAATACAGTATAACTTCATAGAATCGCCTTGCTTATCAAGATGACTTTTCAAGAATAGGCTTAGCGGCTTTACTCGGTTGTTTAGGCGATCACAGTTTGTGAAATGAGATTGGCGCGATCACAGTTATCACAATCTTGTTTTGACGATTGACACTTTCTACACTGTGAACTACAGTTAACACATAATTGAAGTTCGCCAGACAGAAATATTCGTCAACTGGTTTGTCAAATTAAGAGACAAAAAAGCCAAAGCCCGCATACAAGCCCGTATCGATCGCATGGAAATGGGAAACTTTGGTGATGTTGCTCCAGTTGGACAAGGAGTAAGCGAAATGCGAATATTTTACGGCACTGGCTATAGAGTGTATTTTGTGCAGAGAGGTTCAATCCTTGTGATACTTCTATGTGGCGGCGATAAAAGCACTCAGACTTCTGACATAAATAAAGCTAAGGAACTAGTTAAACAATTGGAGGATTAAATTATGGCTATCACCACTACTCGATGGAACTCAGCAGAACATCTAAAAACAGAAGAAGATATTCAATTATATTTGGAAGCTTGTCTTGAAGAAGCAGGTGATGCTCCTAACGTGATCATCCATGCATTTAGTGTTATCGCTCGCGCCAAGAACATGACTCAGTTAGCAAAAGAATCAGGCTTAACAAGAGAGGGGCTATACAAGGCATTATCCCCTGATGGTAATCCTAGTTTTGCGACAGTGACAAAAGTTGCTAAAGCGCTTGGATATAAGCTGACCGTCCAGCCAGTTATTTAATCAAACAAGCCCTTATATCCGCCTCAACCAAACCTTCATACTCATCCAAAATCTCCGTCACCGTTGCACCATGAGCCAGCAGATTTAGAATGTATTCAACAGATAACCGATTCCCTCTAATGACTGGCTTCCCCACCATCACTCTAGGACTAGCGCAGATCCGATTCAACAAATCTTGTTCTTTCATATTTTCTAAAAATTCAACTTGACTTATCAATTCCATCATACATAATCAAACTGCTCATTAGCTCAAAACCCTCACCTTTGCCTATTCCGTTGGAATCTTACCGAGAATACCAATATCATTCTCAGTCCAAGTAAAATGCTCCACCCAAACTTGAGTACGCGGATTGAATAGCGCTACAACCTCATCCGTAAATAGATTGATCGCCTCAATCTTGCCAGCTTTATGACTATTACAAATAGGACAAGCTAACCAAAGATTCGCTGTTTGATGGTGTGGGTGGCGATCGCTGATTGATGAGAGTAAAGACGAGAGCGCGAGTTTTGGGATCTGTTAAAATAGTGCTGAGCCATAGCTCCCATCAACAAATGGTTAACCATGTTTTATCCACGTCTTAGCGGCGATCGCTACATCAACCCACTCACCGACTTTGGCTTCAAGCGACTATTTGGAACAGAGCCAAATAAAAATCTATTGATTGACTTCCTTAACTGAGATCTTGCACCATTCAAGAAAAGGGGTTGCAGAAAGAGCAAAAATGTGAAAAAAAGGGCGTAGTAGTAAATTAAATAACGATCATGGAAAGCATCGTTAAGCACGCCCAAGGGCTAGT
>NZ_JAYGIF010000086.1:0-2847 GCF_034931345.1 Pseudanabaena sp. CCNP1317
TTTCAGGATGCTATTTCTTCATGTATTGAGAACGCTCATATTAACCATAAAAAAGAACTGCTATCGCTACTCACTCTCCGTTTCCAAAATCTCAAAAAAGCTCAGATTATACCCGTTTAAAGTATAATCTTAGTTTTGCTAACCTAACCGCATCAAAATTAATTTTGATCGAGTTTGCTGGTACAAATCTTAATGGTGCAAATTTCCGTAATGCGATCGTCGAAAATATTGGCAGCATTGAAGCCGCCGATTTTACTAACGCCTTAAATTTGGCTCCTAAGATTCGCACATATTTTTGCTCTTTAGCCTCTGGCAACGTTGCTGAAACTGGACTCTCTACAAAATCAACTCTTAATTGTTTGCCATAAATAAAAGCGGCGCTTCGCGCTAACTTCATTTCAGCGAGAATTTCCATATTTATGCCACTATATGCCGCTAACGGCTATACGTTGTCTCAGATAAAGAGTAAAATCGAAATGACTGACAAAAATCGTCAAAACTAAAACTTAAATTTTAACTCTTAGCAATTTACTGCTAGTCTAAAAAGCGCTAAAAGAGTATCACCGTAATGATCGAAGAAGAAAACATCCTCAGTTCTGACGACCTCATCGACGAAGATGATGAGGTTCTTGAGTCACGGTTGCAACAACTTGCCGCCGAAGAATTAAATCAAACCTCAAATCCAGTTATATCCAAAGCAGAAGGCTCTCCAGCATCTGCAAGCACAGCGAGCGAGCCAAAACCTGACGCAAGTAAAGCAAATGCAGCCGCAGCCGCAACGCTAGAAAAAATTAATGGTTTAATTGCTGAGTCAACCTCACTGAGAGAGCAATTAGACGATCGCAAACAGCAGTACTTGCGACTATATGCTGACTTCGAGAATTTTCGCAAACGTACCGAGCGTGATAAAGAAGACCAAGAAGGCACAATTACATCCAAGATTCTTAAAAAAATTCTGCCTGTAGTCGATGACTTTGAACGCGCACAGTTGCAGATCTCTCCAAAAACTGACGGGGAAGCTTCAATTCATAAAAGTTATCAATCTGTATATAAACAATTGCTAAAATGCCTCAAAGAGACTGGGGTCGTAAGGATGGAGTGTGTTGGGCAAGAATTTGACCCCAATTTCCATGAAGCAATTATGCAAGAACCTTCAACCGAATATGATGAAGGTCTCATCACCGAAGAATTACGCCCAGGCTATCTAGTCAGCGATGATCGTGTCCTACGTCATTCACTAGTCAAAGTGTCCTCAGGTAAAATTGGTGGCGATAGTAATACGTCTTCAGACGAGACTTCTGAAAATAGCTCTAGCGAACCTAGTTAAGCTAAATATTTCAAGATGCGATCGCGATTGCATCTTGAAATGCATTCTTAGGGTACATTATTCAGAAATTCATTAAGCTAAACTTTAAAAAAGCTTTTAACGGAACTGGCGATTATGTCGAAAGTAATTGGGATCGACCTTGGTACGACAAACAGTTGTGTTTCGGTTTTAGAGGGTGGTAAGCCTGTTGTCATCTCTAGTGCAGAGGGGGGGCGCACCACACCGAGTATTGTCGCTTTTGTCAAAGACAGTAGCGAGCGGATCGTTGGACAGGTCGCTAAGCGCCAATCCGTAACCAACTCAGTCAATACGGTTTATAGTATCAAGCGTTTTATTGGTCGTGGCTGGGATGAAACTAAGACAGAGCGTCACCGCGTTCCTTACACAGCGGTCAAAGGCAAAGACGATACTGTTGATGTTCAGATTGGCGATAAAACTTATACGCCCCAAGAAATTTCAGCAATGATTCTGCAAAAGCTAAAGCAGGATGCTGAAAACTATTTAGGCGAAGATGTCACTCAAGCTGTTATTACTGTACCTGCTTACTTTACTGATACTCAGCGCCAAGCGACCAAAGATGCTGGGGCAATTTCGGGCATGGAAGTGCTACGGATTGTCAATGAGCCGACAGCCGCAGCACTTGCCTATGGATTGGACAAGCAGGATCAAGATCAGATTGTTTTAGTATTTGACCTTGGCGGCGGTACATTCGATGTGTCAGTACTGCAACTCGGTGATGGCATTTTTGAAGTTAAGGCAACGTCAGGAAATAATCACCTTGGTGGTGACGACTTTGACGCAATGATTGTGGATTGGTTAGTTGCTGACTTTAAACAAAAAGAAGGAATTGACTTAGCTGCTGATAAAACTGCTTTGCAACGACTCAAAGAAGCTGCTGAAAAAGCCAAGATTGAACTTTCTAGCGCTCCCTCAACCTTGATCAGTTTGCCGTTTATTGCTGCGGATGAGGCAGGGCCTAAAACGATTGAACTAGATTTTACTCGTTCCAAGTTTGATGAAATTACATCACCTTTAGTCAAGGCAACTCTCGAACCGACTGCCCAAGCTTTGAAGGATGCAGGACTATTACCTAAAGAGATTAATCGGATCATTTTGGTTGGTGGCTCAACTCGGATTCCTTCAGTTCAAGAAGCAATATCCAGATTTTTCGACGGTAAAAAGCCTGATCAGTCAGTTAATCCTGATGAAGCTGTAGCGATCGGCGCAGCAGTGCAAGCGGGGATCTTAGGCGGTGAAGTTAAGGATCTCCTATTACTGGACGTAATTCCCCTCTCAATTGGTCTAGAAACTCAAGGCGGTGTATTTACGAAGAACCTAGAACGTAACACCACCATCCCCACTAGCAAGTCCCAAATTTTCTCCACAGCCGTTGATATACTTTAAACGGGTATAATCTGAGCTTTTTTGAGATTTTGGAAACGGAGAGTGAGTAGCGATAGCAGTTCTTTTTTATGGTTAATATGAGCGTTCTCAATACATGAAGAAATAGCATCCTGAAA
>NZ_JAYGIF010000087.1:0-2509 GCF_034931345.1 Pseudanabaena sp. CCNP1317
TTCATCGTGGTTTTTCCTTTTTGATACCCTGCGATTACTCGTTCTCTCAAATCCTGTGAATACGCTTTTCCTGTTTGCATTTTCTCTCCATTTTACCTTGCTCTTGCTCATTTGAAAACCGCTATAATTTGGAGTCAAACCCATGGTAAGAATTTATCGTTTGAGCAGAATTGCTTGACTTTAGATATGCGCTACTATCATCATTCTCAACTTCACCATAATGGGGAGGATCAATGGCTTCAAATGGTAATCGTAAACTAAAACAACTACCTACACCTAATTCACTAGTTACACTAATTTCCCCACCCAGAAACTGAGCAATTTTTTGACTGATGGCTAACCCTAAGCCTGTACCTTGAGATTTAAACTTATGTTCGCCCACCTGCTCAAAGGGTAAAAAGATTTTGTTCAGTTTTTCCGAGTCAATCCCTATGCCTGTATCGGCGATCGCAAATAGCACATATACAATTTCAGATGTAGTCGAGATGCAATGTGAAGAGCAGGTAATAGTACTATGAACAGAAGTGGCAAGATCAGAAATCAACTCTTGATTGGTCATTTTGCTGACTGCAAAAGTCACTGATCCTTTATTGGTAAATTTCAATGCATTACCTAGCAAATTAAAGAGAATCTGCCGCAGTCTCTTGACATCTGTATGTACGATCTGGGGTAGATCGGGTGCAAACTCACAAATTAAATCTATACCTTTTTTATTCGCTAAAACTCGAAAACCCTCACTCACTCCCTGCAATAGTTGTGACAATTGACAATCCATTGGTTGGATTTCCATTTTACCAGCTTCAATTTTAGAAATGTCAAGAATATCTTCAATTAAAGCAAGTAAATGGAATCCTGAATTATAAATAATCTGTAAATCTTCTTTTTGTTGCGGTAAATTACTCTCTTCCTCCTGAAGCAATTGAGTGACACCAATAATTGCATTGAGAGGAGTGCGTAACTCATGACTCATACTAGTCAAAAAATGGCTCTTTGAACGGTTGGCTGATTCGGCTAATTGTTTAGCTTGGGTAAGTTCCTGATTCCTTTTAGTAAGAAGTTGTGATTTCTGAAGTAGTTCTATTTGGGCTTTTTTCAAATGATTGCTATTGCGACGCTGTTCATCTATCGTTCCTGACAAAATTAATGTAAATGAAACAGTAGCGACAATAAAACTTTGTAATAATAGTAAGGATTCATTAATATTGACTCTTGCAAATACCCCTGAGCCTTGGAGTGTGCCAAAAATAGCAATTATAGCAATCAGTAGGATCAAATTAGTAGCGGCAAAATGACCAAAACGGAAAGTTACCCATACCAGACAGGGAATAATCAGATACTCAATGGGATAAATACCAACAAAAGCAATTTGAGAAATTATTAGCACAATGACTAACATCACCAATGCTTCTAAGCAATGTAGAAGATTGGTTTTGCGATAGAAGTAGATTAGTTTGTAGCGGGTAATCTCACTCCAACTTAAGAGAGCTGGCGTTAAAACAAAAATACCTGTCACATTGGACACCCACCAAGTTAGCCAGACATTTGGATACCCAGACCAAGCGATCGTGCTGCCTAAGCATAGAGCTGTTACACCTGCGGTGGCATTCACCATCGTTCCCATTAGCGCTGTAAACCCAAAAAACTGGGCGACATTCCGAAAATTTCTAAGCGGACTTTCTTGACCGATCGCCCGACGCAACAGATAACTACCCAAGCCAATTCCTGTAGTTGTCCCGATCGCAATGATCATGACTTGGGCTATGGATTGCAGCAGATGTAAAGTAGTATCGGTTTTTAGAAAAGCCCAAATATTTGCTAAGAAAGATCCAATAAAGACCCCAAGGAGTAAGCGATCGCCAAACAGTAAAATCGCTGCTGATGCAAATCCATCGGGAAACCAAACAGGTGTAACATCTTGAGGGGGCGAAGCGATGCGGCGGCATATTTCGGCAAGTCCATAGTAACCTGCTGCGACTATGGCAATGCCAAGGCAATTGATACAGGTTTTCCTAATAGATTTGTGTTGACGAAAAATCACAGAAATTCTCAACATATTGCTGTACCCAATAGCTCAATTCTGTATAGCCCTTTAACTGATTGTATGTGGTAGTTGCTAAACACTGGCTCCCTAGCTTTACTTCTTGTAAAGGAGGAAGGAGTAACTAAACTTCTGCCTCCCCTTCTCTCTACAAGGAGAATGGTTTGGGGGATAAAGTACATTTTTTTTACGTAAAATCAGCTATTAAAAGATTGTATTAGGTTAATTGAGTTTATTTTTATAAAAAACAAAGAATTTTTCTTGCGCCTTGTACAGCAACGCTAGAGATAGCTATACCCAGAAGATAAGTGGTAGCGCTTTGCGCTACCACTTATCTTCTGGGTCAGAAGTGTTGAATGATAGAAAAAAGCTAGAAAAACACGCTTCTAATTTGATAAATTAGAAGCGTCAAAACAAAAAATAATGTTAACAATGTTATCTAACTTCCCTAAGATTGTCAAACAACTACTC
>NZ_JAYGIF010000088.1:0-2253 GCF_034931345.1 Pseudanabaena sp. CCNP1317
ATTGTAAGTTCGATTTTTACTTTTGTGCCTTCTACACTTATTAACTTTGCCGACATTTTCTTTCTTGATCTCCTTCGTTATTCTTTCATTGTTCTACAATCTTCGTATTATGTCAAGGTCGCACCCTACCGATCAACTTCCCAGTGTCGGCGCGGGCAATGTTCTCCAAGATTTAATTGATTCTCAGCAAGTCCCTATGATTACGCTCACTGAGGTATTTCGTCAGGCTCAGGCAAGTCAAATTATTCAGAATGCTCACCGTATCAATACGGGTAAGTTTCCAAACATGGAAAAAGTCTCTAATCAACCTCAATCTGATTGCCTCTGGCTCGAAATGCCCAATGCTGAAGCGGGTCAGCAAGGTATTTGTGACATTATTACGGAGTTGTTACCGAGTCTGGGCTTTGACCCTCAGCAGGATATGCAGGTTCTCTGTCCGATGACCAGAGGTGATGTCGGTACGCGCAATCTCAATGTTGTGCTTCAACAACTTCTCAATCCCCCTGATGCGATGAAGCCCGAAATTAAGTATGGGAATACCATCTTTCGTTTAGGCGATCGCATTATGCAGCAGGTGAATGACTATAACCGTGAGGTTTTTAATGGTGACATTGGCACGATTACGGGTGTCGATTTGGAGGAGCGTGAAGTCACGGTAGTATTTAGCGATCGGCAAGTGGTCTATGATTATGCCGATCTTAATGAGATTGCCCTCGCTAGAGCGACGACGATCCATAAGGCACAGGGCAGTGAGTATCCTGTGGTAATCATGCCTCTATTTATGCAGCATTTTCTGATGCTTTCTCGTAATCTTTTCTACACTGGGTTGACTCGTGCGCGAAAGCTTGCCATTATCGTCGGGGAGTCGAAGGCGATCGGGTTAGCTGTCAGGCAAGTTAGCGATCGGCAGAGATATACTTATCTCGCGAAACGTTTAGCAAAGTTTGCCGCTCCTCAATCTTAAGTTATGACTCTAGGAAGCTTTTCAGACTTGTTGAATCACAAAATTTTGCGCTAACCGTCTTACACTATTGGTAAACCTAGCTAGAACTGATTTTATGTCATCCAATAGTTCGACTATGCTATCTACGCAAGCTACGATCTCGAATGGAGCTTTACGAAGAGTACATCACATTGCTTTGAATGTGCGGGATATGCAAGTCTCTTGTGACTTTTATGGCGGCATTTTGGGACTGCATCAACTCATTGATGAAGAGGTTCCCAGTACTCTAATCGATTTAGTAGCAGCAGGCAAAGTAGCTAATTTTAGAACTCCCGATGGCACAGTTCTCGATTTGTTTTGGGAACCAGAACTTACGCCGCCCGATCTCGATCCGCATCGGCTTTTTCCCATTCCTTCGCCTTGAGATATTCTTCTAACTGCTGATAGCGATCAGCACGTTCTTCATTCTGCTGATAGCGATCGTCACGTTCTTCATTACACTTATGGATTGGCACCTTCGCTATTTTGGGTGGTTACCCATGCGATCGGGCGCGGGACTACCAAATTTGTTAACAATTTGTAGTTGTCTTGGGAGGATGTTGTGCTGGGATCAATATGCATAGTGAATTTTTGGTTCTCTGGTTGTAGCAAGGGCGATCGCTTTTGTAACGTACATTGGCAAGATGCAAAACTGTCTCATGGTAGCTCATACAATTTTGGCTTGTGAGTCAATATTTTGTTGCTGTGCTTGAGATCGATGCTGCCAAGCCTGCTCAAATTGTTGGATATCAAATTCGCTCAAATTGGCAAACTCAATTTCCTGCCCCTTAACCTGCAAGATGATCTGCGATCGCCTCGTAAACTTTCAACGGTCAGAGCATCTCCACTTCGTTGGATACTGTAAGAATTCTTGCCCGTTTCTCCAAAATTATCAGCACCTAGCTCATTAAGAAGTTGATAGCAGAGCGCGGCAACCAGATGAGCATTATCCATGCCTTCATGTTCTGCGGTGATTGAGATCTTATTTTCAAGCACATTCTCAGACTGAATTGGGTTGGGTAATTGTAGCGATCGCAGTCTTTCTAGTTCCAGCGCAAGCTCAGCAAATAAACTATCTGGTAGTCCTTCGGATGCTTGAGGAGATTCTTGACTTGTCGCCTTAGAAATAGCTCTCTGCATCTCCAGAATAATTGGCATATCCCGCACTGGATCGTAACTTACCTGCAAATACTTCTGGAGTCCGCCCCAGCTAAACTCTTTTCCTAATTCATTACCTTGAATGCTGTTATCTCCAAAACTATAGGAAATAC
>NZ_JAYGIF010000089.1:0-1299 GCF_034931345.1 Pseudanabaena sp. CCNP1317
CTTAGTGGTGCAGAAAAGTCTGAGAAAGGTTGCTAGGCATAGAGTCTCAAAATGAGACAAGAGGGATAAAAGGGACAAGAGATGAGATACTCAAGTTCCTCAACAAAAGATCTTATCCATGCCCCACCTATATCTTCAGCTACAACAACAATTGCGTCAATGGATCAAGCCAAAAGATAAGCGACATCTCCAAGGATTTGCGGAGTCTGTAGCTGCGATATTGCAATCAGGAAGTGCGAGTCTGAGTCATTGGTTGCCCTATTTAAGCCATCGAGAGTGCCAAGCCAGAAGTCAGATGGAAAGACTAAGCTACTTTGTGCATAATCCACATATCATCGCCGAGACATTCTATAACCCATTGGTGAAGCACTTTCTCCAAGCATTTGCAGGAGCATCGTTGGAACTAGCTCTCGATACGAGTATGCTGTGGGATAAATTCTGTCTGATCGAAATATGCTTGATTTGGGGTGGAAGGTCGATTACTTTAGCGCAAGTGGTATTAGAGCATGGAAGCGCTACTGTTGGCTTTGAGCATTACCGTCCCGTATTAGAACAAGTACTCACCCTATTGCCGCCAGAAAGCAAAGTGACCTTACTTGCCGACCGAGGCTTTGAACATGGGGAATTAATCCGATGGTTACAGCAAAATCAATGGTCTTGGGCATTTCGCGCAAAGTCCGATCTGCTAGTGACTTTGCCGACAGGTACAACCAAGCGCGTCGAACAACTGATACCTCCCACAGAGCAAGCTTATCTAGTTCCCAATGTCACCGTACTCGGTGATGTTAATTGTCACTTAGCGACGGCTAACCTAGACATGGCTAACGGTTCATGGGCTGTCCTTACCGATATTCCCCCTTCATTACAGACTTTTGCTCTCTATGGCAAACGCTTTGGCGGTATTGAACCTCATTTTAAGGATTACAAGTCGGCGGCTTTTAATGTGGTTAGCTCGCATCTCCGTGATGCTCAATCTCTTACCTGTTTGTTTATGCTCCTTGCCACTGCTAACCTGATTGCTGTAATTCTTGGCATAATGTTGGTGCGTTTGGGGCAAAGGGCGGCTATTGATTGGCACGATCATCGCGGCTTGAGTTTTCTGCAACTCGGTCTCCGTCAGCTTCACACCCTTCTTTACCAACAAAAACCTCTTCCTCTTTTGCAGATTTTCCCTAGAACTAATCCTCCACCTGCCTGTGCTTCTATTGCCAAACGCGAAAAGTTAGATTTTCGTATCGAATTTGCTCGTATTACCATTGTCTCATCTTGAGACTCTCCTGAGTTTTCTGCACCACTAAG
>NZ_JAYGIF010000090.1:0-1258 GCF_034931345.1 Pseudanabaena sp. CCNP1317
CTGAGATCTTGCACCATTCAAGAAAAGGGGTTGCAGAAAGAGCAAAAATGTGAAAAAAAGGGCGTAGTAGTAAATTAAATAACGATCATGGAAAGCATCGTTAAGCACGCCCAAGGGCTAGTTTATAGCCTTCTGTGTTTGATGCCAAGTGTGTATCAAAAAGCAAGTCTCAATGCAATATTGGGACTATTCCTCGAAGCACAAGGACATCCCTATCCAGAACATACACAGATAAAATCAGCGAGTGCGTTGAGTCGATTTCTCAACCACTATAACTGGTCAACAAGAGGACTAATTCGAGCGACACGTCAGGCTATTTTGGGACAAATCGCCAAGCATCGTCCATCGAAACAAGTGCCATTAAAGATACTGATAGACTTGACGACCCTAGAAAAATGTGGCAAGTTTCTACATTTGAGTAATCCCACCAAAGATGAACCCGACCCATGGGTGAGAATACTAAACGGCAAGCGAGGACTACATCTGGTTGTACTGTATCTGGTCTATGGAGAGTGGCGCGTGCCATGGAGTTTTAGAGTATGGCGAGGTAAAGGATACCCCAGTCCCTCTGAGTTAGCTTGTAAGTTATTGAGGACAGTCCCCAAGCAACTAACCCAAGGCAGGACTGTGATTGTCCTTGCCGATACTGAGTTTAGTACAGTGAAGTTTTTCAATGCAGTCCGAGCCAAGTCTTGGCGCATCGTTGTCGGTGTCCGCAACAATCGTAAACTTCAAGATGGACGCACCGTCAAACAACTTTATCGTCATGGCAAACGTGGACAACAAATTTTGCTAGAAGGGCTAACTCAGCCTTTGACGATCTCTTGGTTCTGGCTCAAAAGAGCCGATAGTAAACGGGAGTTACGTTTTGTTGTCTCTTCTCATCCTTATTCTGGTGCTTATCTGGTGATGTTAGGGCGTAAGCGTTGGGCAATTGAGGGATTCTTCAAAACCATCAAACATCGCTTTGGCTTGCATTGTTTTGGGCAATCGACAAAACTTGGTGTTTATCGTTGGCTTATCCTCTCTCTGCTTTCTTATCTTTTGGCTCATTGGATTGATCAATGGTCGATTCCTCCCATCTTGGACTGGAAAGCTACTTGTGATTTAACTCTTTCAGTTTTATTCCCTTCTGTCCTTTGGTTGAAACTTCTCAGGTATCTTCAAATTAGTGCCGATATTGCTGCTCGTCATGGCTTTGAAATTATTCTCAAACCCATTCCCACTTAACTCTTTTAGGAATGGTGCAAGATCTCAG
>NZ_JAYGIF010000091.1:0-1132 GCF_034931345.1 Pseudanabaena sp. CCNP1317
TATACTTTAAACGGGTATAATCTGAGCTTTTTTGAGATTTTGGAAACGGAGAGTGAGTAGCGATAGCAGTTCTTTTTTATGGTTAATATGAGCGTTCTCAATACATGAAGAAATAGCATCCTGAAACAACGTAAAATCCTCATAGTATTTTGAGTACAAACATTTTTGTTTGACAAATTTCCAGAATCGCTCAATGAGATTGAGGTTAGGGGAATAACTGGGCAGGAAGAGCAACTCAATTCCGAGAGAATGTGCTAAATCTTGGACAAGTTGACACTTTTGATATCGAGCATTGTCTAAAACGAGGGTGATGGGGATGGATAAACCGAGGGTAGCCAATTTTTCGAGCAGTTCACAGACACTCAAAGCATTGATATAGGAGTCATTGGTGACGGTAATGACTTCATGGGTGATAGCATTTAATGCGGCTAGGACATTAAAACGTTTGCGTCCACAGGGTGCTCGCACAAACAACCGCTCAAAACACCATACAAATCCTAGAAAAGCCCCCATAACGAAATGAGCTGCATCTACAAAAAAAGGGCTCTTTTCCCTGCTTTAGCTTCTTCAATGCGAGGTTCTAGCTCTTCGAGTCTGTAGGTTTCCTGTACATCTGGATCTGCCTTGGCTGGAAACACACCAACCTTAAGACATTTCATACCCATGCGCTTCATAAATAGCCTGACTTGGGTGGGGGATCGACGAATTCCCGTGAGGGTTTCAATGTTTCCGATTGCTGCGTTAATACTTGCGGGTGGGTGTTTACGGAAATGTGCTTCTATACTTGGTGCATGGTCTATTAACTTGCTACTTGGACGGTGAAATCGGATCTCCTTAAGTCTTTCAATGCCTCCGTCTTCGTACTCACGCAGATAACTGCGTAAGGTGTTTGCTGAAATCCCGACCAACTGGGTAATAGCTTGATGCTCCATGCCTTGACTTTTTAACCACAGTGCTTCCATTTTGATCTGCACCCTTGGATGAGGATGATGAAATCTTTCGTGCAGTAGTTTTTTCTTCTCGTCTTCTGAAAATTCGATTGTAATCATGAATTAATTTTGGCGGCAGTATTAAATTCTTTAGCCGATTATCCCATTTTCTCAAAGCTCAAGTTCTGACCGTCTAAAGTATA
>NZ_JAYGIF010000092.1:0-1004 GCF_034931345.1 Pseudanabaena sp. CCNP1317
CTAAGTACAGGACAAAAATTTAATGGAGTTGAAGAAAGCCTCGGAATTGAGATGGATGTCAAAGATGATATGACGCAGAAAATCAAAACCAAGACGAAAAATGCTTTTAGGTAAGCGACCGTGCTTTTTAGGTTTGAGGGGATTGAGCTGAGCAAGCCAAAGCCCCGAAGAAAAAGCCCAACATAAAGCGAGGGTGAGTAAAGCAATAAGTTTAGAAAGGCGTTCAGGGGCTTGAAGGTGAGTAGCCTCCAAACAAAAGCCACGGGATTTAAAACAGCCAAACAAAGTCTCAATCGCCCAACGTTTGGCATAGTCAGCAATAGCGGTATTAGGGTCATGAGCGGTTGCTACAATTAACAAATCGCCATCCTCCAGACGCATTGCCGCAATATAGAGCCAATGTTGCCAAACAAGCCTCGGCTTAGACAATACTTTCGATTGACCAACTTGGAGATCTTGGAAACAAACGTCAGCCCGTAGTTGCTTCTGCCCATCGTCAAGCAAGGTGTTTTTGCGAATACGGATACGAAAGTGGGTACATGGGTCACACAGCAAGTAATCAAACCATTCTTCCCCCACAAATTCTCGGTCTGCGGTCAAAAAGTCGATTTTGCGATCTCCAAATATTTCCAGAAATCGATTACACAATTCACAACGTTCACGGGTGTTCGAGTTACCTTTTTTGTCCAGCATCATCCAGACCAACGGGAATGCGATACCGTGATGCACTACTCCCAATGTCAGCACATTAAATACCGTCTTACCAAATCTCCAATCGGTGCGGTCGATACTGATTACCCATGGTTCAGGTATTTTCATCACTTTGACGACCATTAAAGCGATGCTTTCATAGTCCACTTCAAACTCTCGAAAAAATCTCTGTAACCGCTTATAGTGTGATTCGACTTTGGCTTCTCCACTAAATCCTGTCGCGATTTCCGCTAGGTTTACTGTCTTTACTCGCATTAGTGCGATCAGGAACATCGACACAAATAAGAGTCTTG
>NZ_JAYGIF010000093.1:0-929 GCF_034931345.1 Pseudanabaena sp. CCNP1317
CGGCGCCGGCTGCACTTCCGCCTTCGCGTGGATGAGCGTCTCGAGCGCCGTGCCGAGTTGATCCTTGAACGGGCCGTAGAACCGCCTGAGCACCTCGACCCAGTCGAGATTGTCGCTCTCGATCTTGTCGAGTTCGTTCTCGAGTTCGCGGGTGTACCCGACCTCCATGATGTCGGGGAACGCCTCGCTCAGTTTGTCGGTGACGACCTCGCCCAGGTCCGTCGAATGGAAGCGGCGATCGCCGGGCGGCTGCTCGACATACTTGCGGTCCTGGATCACCTGGATGATCGAGGCGTAGGTCGAGGGGCGGCCGATGCCCTCGCTCTCAAGCATCTTGATGAGCGACGCTTCGGTGTAGCGCGGCGGCGGGCTGGTGAACTTCTGCTGCGGTTCGATGTCGAACGGCGAGAGTTTCTGCCCTTCGCTGAGTTCGGGGAGCGTCTGCTCGTCGCTGGCGATCGGCACGCCGGCGACCTTGTAGAAGCCGTCGAACGCGAGCACGCGGCCGGTCGCCTTGAAGACTAGGGGCTTGGACGCGTCTTTGCCGCCCTCGATAAGCACGCTCGTCGAGTCCCACTGCGCCGGAGTCATCTGCGAGGCGATGAATCGCTCCCAGATCACGCGGTAGAGCTTGAGCATGTCCTCGCCGTTGCGGACCTTCTTGAGGTCGCTCGCGATGCGCTCTGGCGAGTGCTCAAGGGAAGTGGGGCGGATCGCCTCGTGTGCTTCCTGCGCCGCCTTGTTCGAAGACGAGAAGAAGTTCGGCTTCTCGGGCAAGTACTTCGGCCCGTGCTTCGAGGAGATGTGCTCGCGCGCCATGTCGATCGCTTCGCGCGAGAGGTGCGTCGAATCGGTGCGCATGTAGGTGATGAGCCCGACGGCGCCGACGCCCTTGATGTCGACGCCTGCGTAGAGGCCCTGCGCGGCGC
>NZ_JAYGIF010000094.1:0-857 GCF_034931345.1 Pseudanabaena sp. CCNP1317
GGTTGATGTCCTTGACCAGAGTGGTGGTACCTGCGGTGCCGTCGGACTTCCAGAGCTCGACGCCGTTGGTGCCGTCGTCGGCGCTGAAGAAGAGCGTGCCACCGAAGTTGGTGAAGCTGTTCGGGCTCGAGCTGCCGTTGCCGGGGTTTATGTCCTTGACCAGGGTGGTGCCGCCTGCGGTGCCGTCGGACTTCCAGAGCTCGACGCCGTTGGTGGGATCGGTGGCGGTGAAGTAGAGGGTGCCGCCGATGTCGGTGAAGTTGCTCGCCGACGAGCTGGCACTGCCGGGGTTTATGTCCTTGACCAGGCTTGGCTCCGGGGGTGCCGCATGGGCCGTGGCCGAGCCGGCTGTGAGGACGCAGAGGGCTGCCATCAGGGCGACGCCTAGCACGTATATCCGCGGCGAGATCCCGCTTCCGCAATCGATATCCCGCATTCCGATTCCCATATCCTGCCCTTTCGAATGTCACCGGCACCAAGGCCAGCGCCCGTGAGTGAGATAACGCTGACCAGAGGTCTCAGTCCGATGTCGGGATTCGAGAACCCCGTCTCCCACCTCCGTTGGGCAAGACTACATCTAGCCGCGCACCAGCGCGAATTTCTCAGGACATACGGCGCAAATCAGGCCCGCGGCCAGCCGGGCTTCTCAAAATGATGGGACCAAAGTTTCGGGAAGGCGTTAACCACAAAGACCCCCTGGCGAGAGGAGGTCCTGTGTCGACCTTGCGGTCATAGCGGGGACAGGATTCGAACCTGCGACCTTCGGATTATGAGCCCCACGAGCTACCTGACTGCTCCACCCCGCGGCGGACTCGCCCATTGTACCGCACTTGTCACCGAAGCCTCCTCTCACCCCC
>NZ_JAYGIF010000095.1:0-107939 GCF_034931345.1 Pseudanabaena sp. CCNP1317
AAACGATCCAATGTTTCAAGAAGAGATTTCTGTTTGGGACGTTACTGTAGAAGATGGTTTAAATGCCTAATGGAACGCTAACTTATAAGCGAGGAGAAATATGGTGGGTCGATCTGAACCCAATTGTTGGCAGTGAGACTGGCAAAGAACGTCCTTGCTTAATTTTGCAAAATGACATTGCAATCAAAATGGATTAACCACCATAGTTGCGCCATTACTGCCTAATAAAAAAACTTATCCATTCGTTGTGAATGTTGCACCGACCCCGAAGAATGGACTAAGCGGCGATCGGCATATTAATTTGAGTCAATTGAAAAAGCTGTATCTAT
Source organism: Pseudanabaena sp. CCNP1317 (assembly GCF_034931345.1). Taxonomy (NCBI): domain Bacteria; kingdom Bacillati; phylum Cyanobacteriota; class Cyanophyceae; order Pseudanabaenales; family Pseudanabaenaceae; genus Pseudanabaena; species Pseudanabaena sp. CCNP1317. The sequence goes on from NZ_JAYGIF010000095.1 coordinate 330, forward strand.
TAGCTTGGCTTCAATGACTTCTCTTCTTAACTACTAGACGGACAAGCGATCGCTTATCATGAATTGCCTCTACGCTATGGCTTTATAACAAACCCGCGATCGCCGTTTGCACAGAATAACCTAAATGCTTCCATGCCGCCGCTGTAGCCACTCGACCGCGAGGCGTGCGATTATATAGCCAATCTGCAATAAATACGGCTACCTTTATTGCAACCAAGCCAAGTAGTGAAGAAGTGCCGATTTTGTCACTCCACAAATAATTTCACCAGATCTCACTCGACTCAAAGCTTCCTTTAATTCCAAAAAACAGACACTTTTAATTTGCTCTTGATTATCAGTGTCTATTACTTGTTGGGAAGTGGTCACATGAGCCAACCATATTGGAGTATTGTTTAGGAAAAAGGTTGTATTTGCATTGGTTGTACCTAAGCAAGTTATATCAATAACGTTACATCCTGTCTCTTCTTTAGTCTCACGTTTTGCAGCCTCTTCGGAACTTTCGCTAGGTTCTGAGAAACCACGCGGCAATTCTAGTGAGAAACGCCCCCTTTGCTCTAGATCTACTGTAGAGGGTGAATATAATCCACAAGTTCCATCAGCAGGAAGCGCAACTCGATAATTTTCTATAAAGGCAATTTTTCCTTCTTCATCAACGGGAATAATAACTGCTCCGACAGGCTCTGACCATATAGGTTGATCGTACAGAGGTTTACCTGAATGATCACACACAGCTACATGAATAATAGTTCCAAATTTGGGATTAGAAAATACAATGCTATTATCACCTCTAGACCAACCAGCTTTTAGGTTTGGAAATTTAGTAGAAATTTGTGAATAGAGTCGAAGAGGCATTTTAATTTTCTAATTAAGCGTAAGTTTAAAATTATTGTACTCAACTTTTAGTACTAGTAAAGAAACTTAAAGGTACAAAGCCAATGGGCAGGCTTCCATACAATCTACAGGATCATCTAACTTACTACAAGTGTCTTTATAATGTTCATAAGTTTCTTGTACAACATCGAAGGCTGTATTTTCTTGACCAGCTTTTTGAGCTTGACTGAGTAAGTATCGAATTGTATTGGAAATTCTATTATCCAGTACTGGCCAGAGAGTAATTCCTAATGCACCACACCCAGAAGCAATAAAAGCTCTAATAAAACCTGCTATTTCACCTCCACCTAAGTTTGCGCCTTGACCAGAAACACAAGCGCCTAGAAGCGTCAGTTTATTTCTAGGGAGTTGAACACTCATTGCAATATCAAATTGCGTCAAACAATCTCCCTCTAATTCTAAAACTGGACCTACTGACTCTAAAGCTTTAGTGTAAAGTCCGTGTCCTGCATAGACGAAAAACTCTGGCTTCTCCTTGATAATGGCATCTAGTCCTTGCCGATCTGCTTTTTCATAAGTCTTATGAGAACCAACACCTTCAGGAGGTTGACCTGCAATGTGAAATGACTTTTCTGACCAAGCCAACCCAACTAGTTCTTTACCACTTACCTGTTCATCTCGTTTCATCAAAACACATAAATCATCATCTCCCTCCACGCGTTGGCGACGTAATAGGTGACGGCCACGAGTTATATAGGCTGTAGCACTCACTGAAAACGAGGTGGGAATATATGCAGCTAGTGGAATAGAAAGTTCGCTTTTAGGTGAAATATTTTCTTTGGGAACTAAAGCAACATGTAAAGGTAGTTTAAAAAGTTCTCCGCTTGGAATTATAACAAGATGATTAGGATTTTTTAAGCCATTTTCAGATACTATTAAATCCCAAAGCGGCTTTATCAATAAATCATATAAACGTTTTCCATCACCTCGAATGATAGATCCATTGCCCCATGTTTTTTCCCAATTATCAATTAATTTCTCCTTGATTTCTTGATAGTTTAAGCTGCGAAAATGTAATTCTCCATCTCGAAAAACATAGGCAGCTAACTTAATTTGCGCTGGAGTATCGTAGAAGAAATAGCGCACAATTACTAGGCTAGGATGATTAGCTGTAAATATACGAGCCTCATAAGCTATATCTTCATTAGGCTCTGATGTAGGAATGGGTTGAATGAGTGAAGCATTCTCATAAAAGCGTCTTCGCTCATTCAACAATTCATTGAGCAATGAAAGTAACTCAGGATTATTTACTTCAGAATCTAGAAATCGAATGCTACGACGATTTAATTGTGGTTCGATAGCAAATTGTTTTGCTATACCACTAAAATCGATAGGTGTAAGTTTGTTAACTAGCTCTTCACTAAGTGACAGATTTTTTGATTGCAAAAGATCTAAAAGTTCTCGGCTACTTGCCTCTTCAATCAATGCAAAAGCATCTTCATAGTTCTCTTTGCTAACATGGTTGGCAATTAATTCAAGATAGCTCCCATAGAAGCGTCGAGAAAAAGCAGTTTTATATGTAGCTATTTTTACCACTTTACGGATTGAACGAACCATCTGTAGTTGTTCTTTAATCAGTCTGTCATGATATCCTTGAACGTTTTCTTGACCGATCTGAATAGTTTCAGTATTTTTTTGTAGTATTTCTCGAAAAACCTGAACAGTAAAATAATAGAAGTCACTATCAAACCCCAAATCTCCACCACGGCGATCATTATTTTCTTGAATGAGATCAAGCAAATTAGTAATCCGTTGAATTGCTGCATGGAATAAGCCTTCCTGAGATTCAATTTTAGCAAGCTGTTGCCTAGCTATTAACTTACCTCGTTGCCAAGGTAAGCAATTCAGTTTTTCAAAGCATTGACGCGCAAGATTTCTTCCCCCTGACATTTTTAGTGCTAATTGACCTTGATGATTTAGAACTTGTGCGAGTCGATACCCATCCTTTAATAATTGACAGATAGCTTCTGATTTTTTCGATGCATTAAGAGAATCATCTAATAAATTTTCTCTTTGAAGTTCTACAGAGAAGTTATGAAAAATGCTAGATAGTCCTCGCAAAAGCTGCTTTTCTTGGTAGCTTAAGTTATGGTTATGTTTTGCGCTATCTAACTCAGGAACCTCTACATGATAACGAGTTGCGGTTTGCAAGGTTTTATCTCGCAATTCTTCATACTGGATCTTAAGATCTTTCCGAAGATTCTTAGAATCTGGATTGGCAGCTTTAAGCTCCTCATATTCAACGCGAAGGCAGTTACTTTGAATGTCTGGCAAGCAGTACCAAAGATCTGCTTGTTTCGCTATGGTTCTAGCTTTTTGAAATAGAAGTCGAGCTTCAGTATGATCGTTACATCGGTAATATATCTTCGCGGCTCCATCATGCCAACGAGCAGCAATATAAGACATCATTTGAGCCTGTTTATTTGGGCTTTCATCTTTAGACTGGTCTGCGTTCTTAACTAAAAGCAAAGACGCTATCACCTTTTGATAAAGTCTGTTTGCATCATTCTTAGAAGCTTGAATCGCTTCTAGACCTTCCAAGATATTATATAAAACATCAGCGCGAACAATTCGACACCACCATGCACCTACATACTCCGCCAATTTTAAATCATCTGCTTGATCCACTACTTCATAAGCTCCTAGCATTTCTAGGAGTCCAATACACTGACTATGCTTAAATGGAATATCAAATTCAGTGTCAAAAGATTGAATTAGCTCTAAAGCAAATTTATCTTCAAGAAAGGAATCTAACTCTTGTTGAAAGTTCATTGAATAACTCCAGAAATGTAAAAATCAAATCAGGTTCTCTTCTCGTATCAGTTTTAACTGATGCTCAACGCATCGACCTTTTTCTCGACTCAACCAAACCAAAAAATCTCTGAGTGTACCTTGTGTTTTTGTATGGTGAAGAAGGTTGATTAGACGCTCGTTTAAAGAATCGCCGCCAATTTCATCTTGATCGATATCTTCATCAAAAAGAAAAGCAAGAAAGTCTTTCTGTACCATACATTTCTGAGCTACAAGGCGAATTTCTCTTAGCTTGGCGCTCTGTAGTAATATAGTAGTAGCGTCATTACCTCGTCGAGATTGTGGAGCAAAAGCAGCAGAAAACTCACGTTGGAAAAACTCAGTAAGTTCTTTCAGTCCCTTTTGCGGGTCTGTAACGAAATTAATGTAGATAATATCTTTAAGCAGTGGAGGTATCGCTCCATTTTCTAAAAGTATTGGAATTATAATTGTACTCTGGCTTGCCAAACTTGACATCCACTCACGAGTAACCCATTGAGATTTCAGTGCTGAGTTTGAAAACAACACCAAAACATAGTTAGCACTTCCAAGTCCTTGATTCATCTTTTCTAAGAACGAATCACCCAGTTTAATTTCCCGTCGATCTAGCCATACAGAAAGACCAAGGCTATCTAAAGCGCTAACTATATTATCTGCAATTTGTGAATCTTGATGTGAGTAGCTAATAAAGATTTTTGGCTTTGCCAAACCCTGATTTTCTTTCATTTCTTGCTCCGAATTAGTAATTTGAGATCCAAGGTTATTTCTCTTCACATTAAGGTCACCTAATATAACTTGCTCAACTGGTGCATGATTTAACGTATTGCTATTAGGTGTAATATTACCCTGATCGGCTTGTGTAAAATTTGCCAAAATTTCAAATGCAAATGCGCTAGCATGAAGAGAAGCTCTTTCTTGTCGAACCTGCTCAGGTTCGACCGAATCATCGTTTTTGTCCTTAACTAAATCAGATATACCACGAACTACGATTGCTTTGATATTTGGATAAGCAAAGGCTGCACTCAGGAAGCCAAATCCTTCCATTTCAACAGCGATCACATCGTTATAACTCGTTCTTAGAAACTGGAAAATTTCTGACTCCCTAGAAGCAACAACTTTCTCCCCCGCAGCGATAGATTCTACAAATACACGAGGTTGTTGAATAGGAATTCTAGATAAGCGTTGTAACCATTCGTCTTTCCTTGCCTCTGCTTTAGCTCGTTGCACCAATGCATGGCTTGACTGACATAAAGATGGGCGTGTTAAAAACTGGTTTTCCGACTTTCCTGACTCAAAGCCATAAACTTTTGTTGCTACCACCACATCACCAATGGACACATCCTTATCCTTAATTCCGCCAGCAATTCCCACGAAGAATAGAATATCAGGGTTAAAGTAAGAGATCGCCCGCTCTGCTTCTATGGCAGCACTTACATTACCAACGCCAACCTCAGCAATTCCTACTTCCCATGACTGCTCGTTAGCAATAAAACTTCCTCGTTGATAAACATTTCCTTGTGGGTGAGTCTCTTCCCGTAAATTACTTAGATGGGTACGAACTGCTAAATACTCGACACGGAGAGCAGTAAGGATCACTGCACATGGCATAGAAACTCCTTGGAGAGGTCAGACTAACCAGTAATATAGACAAGAATATATTATGGATACTAATATTAATAGTAATAGTAACTAAATATTAATATTAAGTAAAAATATTTACTATTTATCTAAGAAAAAACTATAAGTAATGGACTTTTTATGAATGAGAAAGATCAAGTTCTCGAAATTTTCTTTAAAGAATACGACAAGCTGAAAACAGAGCAAGCCCAACGCATTGGGTTTCGAGATAACTTGCTTTACGTGACACTAGGCTTATTTGGTACAATCATCTCGTTTACCGTTTCCAACTCTACCAATTACTATGCTTTCTTAGTCGTGCCTTGGGTATGCCTCATATTAGGTTGGACTTATGTAGTCAACGACGAAAAAATATCAGCGATAGGGCGTTACATTCGCTACAAACTGGTTGATAAAATACAAGAACACACAGGTTATACAGACGGTGAGACTCTATTTGGTTGGGAAATAGCTCATAGAGACGATAAACATCGTAAACGCCGCAAAATTCAACAACTGATCGTAGACGAAATTACATTTGTTATTTCTGGAATCATTGCCTTAGTAGTATTCTGGATTTTAGTTCCTCATCCACCTCTAAGCATTACAATCCTATCTTGGATAGAACTTTTACTGCTGATAGTATTGGGCATTGAAACCTTAATCTATGCTGATCTTGCAAAAGGACGTGGTTCATCCGCCAAGAAGAAAGAAGATTAAAACCCTGCAAAGTAATAATTTCAACAAAATATTGCTTTGCATTTCAGAGTAAAGCGATCTCACACTATAACAAACTCGCGATCGCCGTTTGCACAGAATAACCTAAATGCTTCCATGCTGCCGCCGTAGCCACTCGACCGCGAGGCGTGCGATTGATATAGCCAATCTGCAATAAATACGGCTCATACACTTCTTCAATTGTATGGGCATCCTCACCCGTCGCCGCCGCCAAGGTATCCAAACCTGCGGGGCCGCCGTTAAAGTTCTCAATTAACACCGTTAACAATTTGCGATCAATCCAATCAAGTCCTTTGGGATCAACATTGAATAATTCCAGAGCTGATTCGGCGATCGCCCCTGTAATCTGTTCACCCTTAGCCTTAACTTCAGCATAGTCCCGCACTCTCTTTAAAAGACGATTGGCAATCCGAGGCGTACCCCTTGATCGGGCGGCGATCGCGATCGCGCCATCATCATGGATTGGAGTCTCAAGGATCTTGGCACTGCGAGAGACAATCTGTGTTAGTTCATCCTGCTCATAAAAGCGAAAATGCTGCACAAAGCCAAAGCGATCGCGCAATGGCGAAGACAAAGCCCCTATTCTCGTAGTTGCCCCAATCAGTGTAAATTTATTTAACTGCACACTGCGAATCCTCGCTCCTTGACCTTTCCCAATCGTAATATCTAGGCGATAATCTTCCATCGCAGGATAGAGAATCTCCTCGGTCACGCTCGGTAAACGATGGATTTCATCAATAAAGAGAATGTCTCCCTGTTGCAGAGAAACCAACAAACCTGCCACATCACGGGGTCGCTCTAGGGCTGGAGCCGAGGTGATTTTACATTGCACGCCCATCTCTTGAGCGATGATCAGCGCAAGAGAAGTTTTCCCTAATCCAGGAGGGCCATATAACAGCAAATGATCGAGAGCGGATGACCGTGACTTCGCCGCCGCGATCGCAATATGAAGCAGTTCTTTTAAATCTTTCTGTCCAATGTAGTCTTCGAGATTTTTGGGACGAATATTGATGTCACCCGAAAATTGAGTGGGAGTATCTTTTGCTAGTTGATCTTCTAGTTTTTCCTCTGGCGTTGCTTCTGCTTGCAGTAAATCTAATGCCTGCTGCATTTCGGGCGATGTTACTTCTTTTTTAGCGGATTTCTTAGACGATCGGGAGGTTGATTTTTTATCCGATGTCTTTTCAGGAATTGCTGCCGATGGATTTGGAGGGTCAACCTGATTCGCAAGGCGATCGCCTTCAGGATTGGGACTTGGTTTAGAGGAGATGATTGCCATACGCCTTCGGTTGCTCAAATTTATAAATATCTTCGATCAATTGCACCCAACCATCAACTAAAGAATCAAGAATCTTTTCACCTTTTTCTAGGGTCGCCGCTTTAGCATCCCCCAATACGCCGCTTTTCGTCAAATCACGCATTACCCAAGCAAAAGGGTTTGCCGATTCCATACTGAGTAAACTATGCTCAGGTAATCCATAGGGATATTCGGTAACTGCCTTGTCCATTTGTACCTGTTCAGGCAAAAGCGCCAACATTAGACTGGTTTCAGCATCACCACCATGAATTCCAAATTCTAATTCCTTTTCAGTCAATAAATCCTTAGCCACATTGGGAACGCGCCATGTAAAAAGTGGAAAAATCGCAAAATCAGGATATTTATCATGGAGATCACGAGCAATTATTTCCAAAATCTGCGGCTGCCCCCCGTGAGAATTCATCAGAGCCAACTTCCGAAATCCTGCTCGATAGACACTTTCGGCAATATCGGTTAAGACTGCCAACATTGTCTGCGATCGCATCGTAATTGTACCCGCAAAAGTACTATGCTCATTCGATTTGCCATAGTACAGAGGGGGCAAAGCATAGGCGGGAATGGCTGGGTCTAATTTTTCTAAAGCCTTTGCTAGCACGCCAATACTAATCGCCGCATCGACAATCAACGGTAAATGTGCGCCATGCTGCTCGATCGCCCCCATGGGTTGGATAATCACCGCATTTTGCTTGTCTGGCATTGAGGCGATCGCGGGTGACGTAAGGTAAGCAAAATATCGATGATCAGGAAAATAATTCATAATCGATATTTTATACCAAAACACAGGATGACATAGCCATTTTGTGCTTTTACAACCCTCACTGAGTTTGGTCTTTAGAGCGTGTTTGAGAAGTTTTTTACCCCCTCTAACTCCCCCTTGCAAAGGGTGAGAATTTAAGTTTCCCCCCTTTGCAAGGGGGGATTAAGGGGGGTAAAAACAGAAATTTACGCTGAACAGGTACTTCTCAAACACACTCTTAAAACGCTTTGCGCTTAAATCCAAACCAAGAGATTTTCTGAAAGGGTCAAGCAGTAACACTTTCAAAAAATCTCTTGTGAAGCCGACTGTATAGCAATCCTACAGCGCTTGGTACTTAAATTTTCTCGATTGGGAATTGAATCTCAGTAATGTAAGATTCATTATCTAACTCAGCCCCACCTTGGATATAGAACTCACGGTTTGCTCCGATGCAGCGATAGCCATTATTCTCAATCCAAGTTAGCAGATGTTGATAACCATTATTAAGAGTGCTGTAGCTACCATGATGAACCACACAGGCGATCGCCTCATATCCCTGAAGCTCATAGACCTTAATGCGATCGGTCCCTTTGACCGAAGTAGGCACAGACACAACTGCCTCACCATCGATATCGCTCTCCCTATATCCAGAGTCATGCCAGATCCCCGCATCATACTCAAACTTAGTAACGCCTTGCTGCGCGAGATACTGATATAGCTCTTGAAAGAGCTTAGCGATCGCCGCATAATTAGGCAAAACCTCGCGGATTGAAGCAACTGTAATCGGTTCAAATTTCTTAATCACAACTTCGTAATCAGACATAACATCCTCCTGTTCTATTTGTTTAAGACGGGCTGCTACTCTCACCAATCGCCCTTGTTCCTGCTCAATCTGCTGTTGCAAATCAGCTTGCTTCAGTCGTAACATTCCGCGCATCTGTTCAGGAGAAATCTCTTCATTGAGCAGTTGAGAAATTTGCTCTAAAGAGAATCCCAAGTCTTTGAAGGCGAGGATACGATTGAGTCTCGGTAATTGAGTCGCCGAATAAAAGCGATATGCCGTAAAGCGATCGACGGAGATTGGCTTAAGTAAACCCATTTCGTCATAGAGGCGTAGGGCTTTAATAGTCACCTGACTGAGTTTAGAAAAATCTCCAATTTTGAGCATTTCGTTGACCTCATCAACCTCTTGTTGTGATTACACACTATCCCCTAAGGGTAGAGTCAATAGTGGCTGTGCAAAGCAATTGCTGATCAGAGAAACCACAAGAAAAATTTTGAAAGCTTTGCTTTGCAAAGCTTTCAAAATTTTTCTTGGTTTGAGCGCAAAGCGCTGTAATTAGAATATAAGTAGCTAGGCAAAATAAATTACAAAGCAAAACCCGTAAAGTTGCGCCCCTTCGGGGCGCAACTTTACGGGTTTTGGTAATTTATTTTGCACAAGTACTTAGGAACAAATGGCTGCTCAAAAGCATCTATATTATCCATTTAGTTAGCTATACTATGCGCCACAAATACTTAGATTGGAGAATTAGTGCTTGGGGAATGAGCATCGGTCTACTGTTGGCGATCGCCCCTAGTGCTTTTGCGGTAACACCTGTATCCGTGAGCCAAGACGCTAATGTACCTTGGTCGAGTATTGTTGAAAATCCCTTTGATGGCAAACTTGTTTATGACAAGCACTTTACCGATAACTTTGCCTTTGTTTCCAGTTGGTCAAAGCAGGGGATTAAAGCAACATATACGGAATATTGGTCAGATGTAGTCGGTTATCGCCGAGTTTGGAAAAATCGTCGCGTCTGGCACAAAGATCGCTACATTAATCAACGCTATAGCGATCAAGAGCCTGTTTATGAAAAGCGATCGCGATCGCGATCGCCCAAAGCGCTTTTATTTAGTGTTCAAGGCAAGATTTACACCTATACCGATGGTGAGGTTGATCCTGAGCTAGCTGCTGCTCTAACAAGTTTACCCGCAGGCAATACGACGATTAGGGCTGTGTGGAACAATGATCAAACCACAGACTTTCCAATTGGCGCAGGCACAGTAGAAGCTTGGAAAACCATTTTTAAAGTCGAGCCACCACCACCTCGATTTGGCAATTAATAAAAAAGCACCCTTCGGGTGCTTTTTTATTTAAGTAACCATTTTAAGAAGTACTTGCTGCGGTCAAAAGTTCTAAGAGATCCCCCTCAATCCCCCTTAAAAAGGGGGAAGAATTTAATTCTCCCCCCTTTTTAAGGGGGGCTGGGGGGGATCTAGACAATTCTTAAATAGTTTCTAAAAAGACGTGAGTTCGATATAGCCATTTGCGGCGTGCTTCGCACGCCGCAAATGGCAAAAAATGGTAAGAATCGCTTAGCGATTCTTACCATTTTTTGCTTTCGTCGAACTGACGTTAAAAAGAAAGGGCGGCGCATCGCGCCGCCTTTTCTTTGAAATTTAGAGGGTTTGATTATTGTTAGGGCGTGGACGGACACGGCTAGGAGTCGTATCTGGCTCAGGTAAAGGAGTATATTGATTGCCCGTGAAATCTTTGCTAACTCGCAAGCGCTGGCTAGTGATCGTAATGCCCGACTCACGTACCAACACTACCGAAACCCAGCGATCGCCTGACGAAAAAGGAGCCTGACCAATTTTGAATAGTCCACCTGCACGCAATGGACGCAGATTGATCATGTTTTCATTTAGATAATTCTTCGCTTCGACAGGTTCCTCGATCGCCGCCCCTAGCAATAAACTTGTCCCAAGTGGCTCGGTGACGATCGCATCAAGGACATACTGCCGACCTACGCCTATTAGTTCAGGCATTTTCAGTTTAACGGGCGGTGGTGCATCACCCGTGCTCAGCGAAGACTGTTCTGCTAAAACTTGCTGCGATACAACCTGAAGCTGTCCATTGATATTTTTATAGGTCTGCGTCGAAATCAACCTTGCATCTAACTTGAAGTTGTCATTCTCAGCCCCACGCATCCCTTGCACCATCGTTACTGTTTCCGCAGTAATCAAGTCGCCTTGTTTTTCCCATTTGGAGATTTCGGTGCGATAGGTAATGTTTTTATAGCGTTGCCAGAGTTCGCTCAAAGTCTGCTTGTAGCGATCGCGGGTTAGCCCATCGGAATGATTAAAAGTTGGAGCATAATATTTCATCACTGTTTCAATATCTTGCTTACTGGCGGCTTTGTCCAGCGCAAATACGATATTTTCCAGTTCAGCAGGGGCAGGTTTCGATGATTGGGCAGCCATCGCAGGATTGGCGATCGGCGCAAGCGTTGCAACTGCCACAGAAACAAGTAACAGACTAATTCTTTTGAACATGCGTAACTCTAATCAATAATCTGTAACGATGGTTTTGCGAATATAAATTTGTCGTAGACAAATTTATATTCGTGATATTTATACCAAAACATAATAGATTTTTTGAAAGTGTTGCTAAGCAACACTTTCAAAAAATCTATTATGTTTTGGTTTGAGCGCAAAGCGCTTTAAGAATGCGATAAAGCAATAAATTGTTTCTCAGTTATACGCCCAGATTGGTATAGTGTCTCATTTATTTCAGAGATTTTTAACACCGCATGGGGTGAATATCCACTTTTTTGGAGGCGATCGCATACTCCCGACTCATGATCGATAAATACGACGATATCACAGACCTTTAGGCCGCAGCTTTCAATTTTTTGCGCCCCCTCGATCGCACTCTTGCCCGAAATCAAAATATCATCAACTACAACTATAGTTTCACCAGCTTCATAATTGCCTTCAATCAAGCGTCTGGCTCCATAGGCTTTCACCTCCTTACGCGGAAAAATTAATGGGAAATTTAAACGCAATGCTAGCCCCGAAGCTGTAGGTAATGAGCCGTAGGGAATCCCTGCAATGCGATCAAATTTCAGATCTTGCAAGATCTCGGCATATGTGCCGATTACCGCATCAAATACTTGAGGATTGGAAATAATTCGCCGTAAATCGATGTAATAGGGGAAAATTTGACCAGAGGCTTGCACGGTTTCTTCAAAGGTAATGCAGCCAATATCAAACAACTGCAAGATCAGATTGGCATGGGGATGTCCTGCTTGATCGAGCAAACAAACATTGGGCATCCATAGATCGCAGGTGGGACGCTGATGCTTAGTCAAAGCGATCGCTTGATTGACCTCATCCCGTAGCGATCGCACTAATTGTGCGGGTTCACCGATCGCCAGCGCATCTTGATTCACAGGCAAAATTAAGCCACCACCATTGGCATCTAGCCCAGCATTGAGAATAGCCGCTAAGTTTTCGATGCGCTGACCACTGCCTTGACTATTTGCCCAGATACTTCTCGCTAAGATTAAGCGCTCAGGAGCCAGCGATCGCACCTTTGCCAAAGCTTCAGGATTTGCCGCTCCAATCTCTAGGGCTAAATTATCCATTCCTGCCCAAGCTTGACAGTTTTGCACCACATTTAGATATAAGGGCTGCTCTGGATTGGGATATTCTTGAAAATCTTGAGCAGTTGTATTCGATGAATAGCAACTCACAAAAATGGCTTTATCGGGATACATCAAAAATCGTGCCGCCAAATCTTGTCCCACATAAGGACTCAAAGTAATCGCATCCACACCCCACTGCTCGAAGGCAGTCTTTGCCATCACTGTGCTGCTATTGAGATCCGCATGTTTAGCATCAAGAATGATCGGAATCTCTGGAGGAATAGCGGCTAAGGTCTTGGCTAGTAGCTCTAATCCGCCCGCCCCTAACGCTGTATAAAATCCTAAAGTTGGCTTATAGGCACAGACCAGATCAGCCGTGGATTGAATGATAAAGTTCATCCATTCCCACAGATAGGCAGCGTGATCGGGATATGCGCCAGACTTCATTTCCGAGTCATATCTTGCCTTGTACTTGTCAGGCATCACTTCAGGATTTGGATCAAGTCCCAAACATAAAATGCTCTGATTAGTAGCGATCGCAGTCCTGAGTTTTGAGGCAAAGCTCATAATTTAACAGCTTAGATGCAAGCAGGTTTTTGAGATTGCAACAAATATACCGCCTACGGCTGACTATATTAACGTCAGTTCGACAAATGGCGCAAAATGGTAAAAATTGCAAAGCAATTTTTACCATTTTGCGCCATTTGTGCCGCGCGAAGCGCGGCACAAATGGCTATATCGAACTCACGTTATAAAAAAAACAAAAAGTAGACTGTTCATAAAACCCATCCTCTACTTACTTAACTTGCCTAACAATAAAAACGATCTCGTCCTTGTTGTTTTGCCTGATAGAGATTTTTGTCGGCGATCGCGATGAGATCTTCAAGAGATTGTTCTTGAGTGGGAATGATGCTGGCAATACCTAAGCTAATTGTCACATTAGGACTGACTTTAGAGGCCTCGTGAGGAATTTTTAAATCATGAATAGCATGTTGGATTAATTCGACAACGGCGATCGCACCTTTCATATCCGTATTGGGTAGAATCACCACAAACTCTTCGCCTCCATATCGGGCAAAAAGATCCGCAGGACGTTTGAGTTGACTAGCGGCAGTTTGTGCGACTTGAATTAAGCAAGTATCTCCTGCTTGATGTCCATAGCAATCATTGTAGAGTTTGAAATAATCAATATCTAAGAAAATTAGGGAAAGACTTTGTTTTTCTCTTACTGAACGTTGCCATTCTGTTTGTAAGCGATCATCAAAACAGCGCCGATTAGCAACTTGAGTTAATCCATCAGTTAAAGATCTAACATGAGCTAACTCCGCTTCAATTTTTAGCATTTCTTGAGCTGATTTTTTTTCTGTGATATCGGTAAAAGAAGCTACTACAGCATAAGGGGCTGTCTGCTCGGGATGACATAAAGGTTGGGAATTAATCGATATCCATCTTGTCGGACGGTCTTCCTTACAGATTCCCATAATTACGTTGATTTGTGGTTGTCCAGTTCTGAGCGTAACCATAGCGGGATGATCTTCACTCAAAAAAATCGAGCCATCCTCTCGAATTGTCGTTCTTTCAAAATCAACGGACTTAAGCCCTCGCATCTGATCTGCGGATAATCCCAAGATCTTTTCCGCGCTTTCATTACAAGCAGTAATTTGCCCGTCGGCCTGTTGCAATACGATGCCTTCAGACATACTGGTAATGACTGAACGATATCGGGATTCACTTTCTTGAAGTTCTGCCAGTAGAATTTTTCTAGCGTCGGCTTCCTTTTCTCGTTCTAAGAGATCTTGTTCTAACAGTTCAAATAAGCTGGCTTGTTTAATGGCTATCTCTAACTGGCTAGCAATTCGCCTTGCAAAATTAATCTCGGAGTCTTGCCAATGACGTGGTGCTGAACATTGGTGAATACAGAGCAAACCCCACAAATTCTCTATCTGTATGATGGGGACTACTAAATTAGAAACAACTTGAAATCGCTGTAAAATATCTTGATGACAGTCTGTGAGTCCCGCTTCGTTAATGTTATTTATAACCTGTATGCGACCTTCTTTATAATACGAAGCATATTGATCGCCAAAGCAATGATCATGGATCTTCAATGCGATTACCGAATCAAATCCTGCTATTACAGATTCAGATACGAATTCTCCGTCGCAGCAGTTAGAATCTGGATCGAACTTAAATATACCGATGCGATCTGCATTCATAGATTGACGAAGTTCTTGAGCGGCAATTTGGAAAATAGCATCTAAATTAAGAGATTGCCTAATTCTTTGGGTGATTTCTGCAAGCAAGACTTCCTGTTTATATTGTTCATCTAACGCATCTTCTACTGCTTTGCGAGTTGCATTACTGCGGCGCAATTCCAACAGGCTAATCACTAGCCGACTGAGAGATTCTAATTGTCGAATTTGTTTTTCGGTCAGATTTCTAGGCTGTTGATCGATGACACACAAAGTCCCTAGAGTAAAATTATCTGATGTCTTTAAGGGCATACCCGCATAAAAGCGAATACTCGGATCTTTTGCCACCAGAGGATTGTCAGCAAAACGAGCATCTTGGGTTGTATCAGGAACATTTAAGAAGGCACTATCGGCAACTGCATGACCACAAAAGGAGATATCGCGTGACGTTTCCGACACATCCAAACCCACTTTTGACTTAAACCATTGTCGATCACGATCAATTAATGATATTAAGGCGATCGGAGTGCCACAAATCTCCGCAGCTAGTCGCGTCAAGTCGTCATATTCTTGTTCTGGTAAGGTATCAAGAATATGGTAGCGATTGAGAGCTTCTAGGCGATCGCTTTCATTTTTAGGGAGTTTAGGTTTCTGCATGAAGATCAACTAGCCAAAGCATGATTAGTCAATAAATAATATTCCTCTATAGTTACCCAAGAGGTTACCACCTATTTGGTTGTGCGATATCTGGCAGGATAATTGAGTAATTTACTAGTAGCTTGGCGATCTCAGTCCTGAGTTTTGAGGCAAAGCTCATAATTTAACGTGAGTTCGATATAGCCATTTGCGTCGTGCGAAGCACGACGCAAATGGCGAAAAATGGTAAGAATTGCCTAGCGATTCTTACCATTTTTCGCTTTCGTCGAACTGACGTTAATTTAACGGCTTAGATGCAAGCAGATTTTTTGAGGTTGCAACAAATATACCGCTTAGATCTTCATTATTTAGATGTTTTAGGTGGTGCGGCTTCGCCGCGCCACCTAAAAGTTGTTTTTGCAGACAAGTACTTGTCTGTAAAAACAACTTTTTATATGACTAATAATCGCGAGTTGTCATATTTCATCAAAATTGATGTAGAATCTCACTCGTTCTCGTTACGCAAATTTTTAGAGCATTATCCCTAGCCTTCTACAAGTCGAATTACAGGGCTTTTTGTACATTTTTGGATGGCTTGTAGCTTGGTCTCAACTGTCCTACAGCGCAACGTTCCCATGCAAAACTTTATGTCTCGCTCCCACCAGTTTTTTAATTTATTGTCTAATCGCAAGTCAGCCAATAAATCCCAATCCCTGAATATACGCCTGTTATCACTAACTTTGTGTGGTTTTGCTGGTAGTGTTACGCTCGCAACACCCATAGCACAGGCCAATCGTCTCGAAACCTTCGTCTATGATTTAACCGATAGCAAGATCGAATTTTCGCTCAAAAAAGATATTGAGCCGAAGGGAACTGTGATTAATAATCCCACGCGCATCGTGATTGACTTACCAGGGATTGTCTATCAGGGCCCAACGGTAAGGCGGCGCGTCGGACGCGGAGTGCAATCGGTGCGCGTCGGACAGGTTGATGCCAATACCACCAGAATGGTTGTAGAGCTTTCGCCCGAAGTCACCCTCAATCCTCAAGATTTACGCCTCAAATCCAGACAACCCGGACATTGGACGATGCAACTTCCCCAAAGTATTGCAGCGATCGATCTTAATAGTGTTTCTGATTTTTCCCTCCCAGTTACAGGCGCAGCAATCAGTTCTGGGTTCGGCTGGCGTGTGCATCCAATCACAGGGGAACGAAAACTGCATAAAGGCGTTGATTTTGCGGCTCCCACTGGTACACCAATTTTTGCGGCGGCAAGTGGTGTAGTCACCTATGCGGGATGGTCAAACGGGGGCTATGGCAATGTGGTCGAGTTGCGCCATGAGAATGGTGCGTTGACGCTTTATGCCCATGCCAACAGGGTGTTTGTATCAAAAGGGCAAGTTGTGAGCAAGGGACAAGCGATCGCGGAAGTTGGCTCTACAGGACGCAGCACTGGGCCACATCTGCACTTTGAAATTCAACCTGATGGCAGAACTGCCGTTGATCCTATGGATTATTTACAACTGCGCCAAGTGACTCTCGATTTAGCCTCTAATAGTTTCAAAGATTAAAAAAAGTAATGGCAGCGCGAAGCGCTGCCATTACTTTTTTTAATCTTATTTGAAAGAGGATTTGGAAACCAAATCCCTACATTATCTAAATACTATTGTTACGTGGATAGAATTCCTGTGATCGCATAAGTCTAGTGCTGGCACGGGGGCTCAGCCCCTACGGTAATTCTAAATTTTGGGGTAGGGGCAATCCCCCCGTGGTTGCCCTGTCGCGCTAGCAGCAAGAGATTCATCAACTAAGTTCCACGTAACATCAGTGAATAGTCGCCATAGGATCATCAAAGAAAGCCCTCCAAAGGAGGGCTTTCTTTGATAGTTTTAATCTGCGTCTAGCTTCTGGATATAGGTTCCTAATTCGTTAAACGTGCCAGCATAGGTAATCGTGGGAGTCGTATAGCCTTTAAGCTCCACAGAATATTGCTTAAGTGGTAGTAATACCGCCGCATAGGGCGTATGACTATAAGTTGCCGAACCGATCGCTACATCCAAGCCCAACTGCTTAGTTGAGGACTCCAATCGAAAAGCTGCATTCACTGTATCGCCAAGAGCCGTATAGTCTGGATGCTCACTAGTTCCCATTTGTCCAACCATGGCATAGCCAGTGTTTATCCCTGCACCTACACGCAATTGAAAGGGTAATTCAAACTGCTGATTGAGTTCATTGCTCATTTCATACAGTTCATAGAGAGCGCGATAGACTTTGAGCATATCTTGGGTAGCCACAGTATCTGAACCCTTGCCAGCCTCGTGAATCCAGACAGTCATCACCGCATCACCAATGTACTTATCTACCCAGCTACCATGGCGATCGATGATCTCACCAGCTCGGCGAAACCATGTGCCGATCGCCTCTGAGAGAATATGCTCATCCATTTGCTGAGTCAGTTTGGTGAAATCCCGAATATCAACTACTAAAACTGTAATTAGTTGCCGCTTATGCAGCATCGCCGTCGCCGCCGCATCGGTATTTTCTTCGTTTTGCGTACTGCTAGTATCGGGAGAAGTAATCGTCTCAGGACAATAAAATTCTAAATTTGTTTCGCCAAGGGTGACGCGATCGCCATTTTTTAAGTTGATGGGAATGGTCACCCGTCGTCCATTCACAAATGAACCATTGCGACTACCAAGATCGATCAGAAAATAACTACTTTCTCCAACAATTTGAAACATGGCGTGGTTGCGCGATGCACATTTATCCGATAGGGGGATATCATTTTCTGAGCCGCGCCCTAACGTCCAAGAATATGCATTCACAAGGGGAATCTGCATCGTACCTTGAGATCCATGAAGTACGATATGTGGTTTTTCATCCCAAGTTGTGACAGGCTGACTCACAAGGTTATTAACCCCCAAATATAAATTTACGAGTGGATTTACAAATTTTCTGCGTCTCTTTGAGTCCTTGCTTTTGCTAATATACCGTTTTTTGAGGGTTGCAATAACCCCAAGAACAAAGGTAACGCTTCGCGTTACCTTTGTTCTTGGGGTTATTGTGTTAATCCCGTAGCAATGATGCTGAGGGGTGATGCAAAATTAACGCTTATACCATAACTTACTTATATATAGCGATCTTCCCTTAAACCCAAACCAAGGAATTTTTTGAAAGTGTTGTCATACAACACTTTCAAAAAATTCCTTGTGGTTCGTTTAATTGGTAATTGCTATAGATATAATTCTTCATACCGTCAGCTTCGATCAGGCTTAATCTCGATGCAAACTACTGTTTCCCCCAAACAAGAAAATAAAAAGCCCAAAAGTTTTTGGACAAAGCCTTGGTTCGTTGTAGTTTTACTCGTCGTTGTGCTAGGCGGTGGATTTACAGCCTTTCGCGTTTTGGCTAGCATGAATCAAAACCGAACATCAATTAATGACCAAACTCAATTAGTTGAGTCTAAGTCTTTAGATATCAAAATTAAAGCTAGCGGATCTGTTGTACCCATTGAAACTGTCAACCTCAGTCCCAAGCAGGCAGGAAAACTAATTGAGCTATTGGTTGAGCAAGGGGCGCGAGTTAATCGGGGGCAAGTCATCGCTAGAATGGACAATGCAAACTTGATCCCGCAGCTTTATCAGGCTCAGGCTAATGCGGCGGCAAGTGAAGCTAATTTACTTAAATTACGTAATGGTAGCCGTCCTGAAGATATTGCAGCCGCTCAGGCGAGGGTGGATGCTGCTCGTGGTCGTCTAGATGCAGCCCGATCGCGCTTAGCCTTAACCAACATGAAAACAACTCGTTTTCAGGGTTTACAAACTGAAGGAGCCATTTCTAGCGATCGCTTTGATGAGGTTGTAACTGATGATCGCAGCGCTCAGGCGGACTTGCAAACGGCTCAAGCCAATCTGATGGAGGCAACTCGTCTATTGGAAGAAACCCGCAATGGTAGCCGTGCTGAAGATATTGCCCAAGCTGAAGCACAACTTGCTCAAGCGATCGCTGGTATCAGAATCATCGAAGTCCAGATCGAAGATACGATTATTCGCGCTCCCTTTGCGGGCATCATCACTCAAAAATATGCCAATGCAGGAGCCTTTGTCACACCGACAACAACTGCTTCGGCAACCAATTCTTCAACATCGACTTCGATTGTGGCGATCGCTAATGGCTTAGAGATCATTGCTAAAGTCCCTGAAGTGGATATTTCCCAAATTAAGGTTGGTCAAGAAGTAGAAATTATTGCTGATGCTTTTCCAACTGAGGTGTTTAAGGGCAAAGTGCGTTTGATTGCGCCTGAAGCGATCATTGAGCAGAATGTGACATCCTTCCAAGTGCGGGTAATCTTAGAAACTGGCAAAGATAAGTTGCAATCGGGTATGAATACTGATTTGCGCTTTATTGGTCAGAGAATTAATAGTGCGTTGGTTGTGCCGACGGTGGCGATCGTCACGGAAGAAGGGCAAACAGGTTTATTAATTGCTGATGAAAAGGGAAAGTCCAAATTTCAACCCGTGACGATTGGGACAACGGTGGATAATCAGACTCAAATTTTAAGTGGTGCAAAAGTCGGCGATCGCGTATTTGTAAAACTACCAGATAAAAAGCCATAAAAAAAGAGTTTCTTCTTGTGGTGACATGCTTGTTTCTGTTGAGGCGATGCGATTGCTTGAGGAAGTGGCGACTAGTCGAGATAAGCGAAGTGCCTGAAGTATGGGAGGTGTTGCGGTGCGATCGCCTGTCTGGTGCTTTGAGTCATTCTTATCATGCCAACATTCAGGATCGTGAAGATGGTTCACTAGTAGAGCATCATGTTAATGCGGTGATCTCTGCTGAGTCTAGTTCTTTGCGTAAAGTTACTTGAAGGCGATCGCGATATTCGTCATCCAGCGAAGGATGATCGATTGCCCAGACCACTAAATCAGGTTCTTTCCGTCGTAGCTGTATTTGATAAATTGGTGGGAGATTTTCATCCATCAAATACTTGATTTGCATAGGAATTTCCTAGATTCTTTATGGGGTATTGAGAGAATGGATGTTTTGCTGCTTGACGGGCGAGTAAGCGATCGCGCAAACCTTTGGTGTCAAATCTCAACTCATTTTGTTTGCGTACTTCCAGCGCTTTTTGCTGACGCTGTTGCAAATATTCTTCTACTTCCTGCTGATGGTCAAGATAGAAAGCAATTGTACTATAGACATCAGACAACTCAAGTGAGGGATAGCGAGATGCTATTTCTTATGACGTTGCGCCTTGATTAAAACTGAAGATAACTTTATCGAGTGTTACGCGAGTATTACTGACTAAAATTGTGCCATGAGTATTTGTCGATAGGGGTAAGACATATGTGTGGGATGTCGTAAGCATAGTGGTTATTTAGGCATACAAGATTCTAGTGCCATTTTAGTCGATCATCCTCACAAAGTTCTGTATCTAAAGTCCCTTCTGGCGGTGTGTTGGGATCTCCAATTGCCTAGACCACTAAACCAGTTTCGATGAGCCTTACTAAAATTGTGCGGTTTATAGCTGAATTGAAGTGATCGCAGTAGAGGCAGAATCACTGACATGACATGATACAAACGTTCTTCATGAATTCATCCCCCATCGATGGCATTACGAAGCGAGATAGATCTCTTAGCAGTATCCTCGTTTCAGGAATGCTAGTCAAAGACTTTACATTCACTCTCTAAAAACCAACGAAATCAATCGACTTATCGGTATAGCATAACTTTCTTGGTCAGCGTTTGCTAATAAACTTTGCAGCTTTCAAAGCAAACTTTGACAATCCGCTGCACCAAGGTTGTTATGCGGCGACATCACTCAATTAGAAATTTTATCTCTGACATCCAAAATTCGCTCGTATTCTTTAGAATTTTTGTACTCCATGACATGTATTAATAATTGATGATTGGGACTGATGACAAAGGGAAGCAAGTCAGAATGAAAATTTCGCTGATCTACCTTTATTAAAAACCCATATTTTGGAAATCTAAAGCGATAGTAATTAACTTTATCTTGTCTCTGTCTAGTAGGGTTTTGCATGATTTCGCTCAAATCTCCTTCGTATTTGAATAGGACTACTGAAAAATCGTTTTCGCTGCCTGGTTCTTGAGATAAGATCATTTTCCTCAGTTTTTCTTCCCAAGAACCAAGTTTGATTTGGGCAAAAAACAGATCGCTCGTAATCGCTGCTCGCCACAATATCGACATGAAAAAGAGTTTAAGCTGTTTATAATCAAATTCCTCAATCCTATAAACAGCAAGCTTTCCAAGATTATCAAAAAGGCGATTTTCTGAAAATGAAGGATTGAGTAAAAACTTTTGACCATAATTGTCCCACACACCTATCAAATGACCATCGCACTCTTTACATAAGATAGACGTGTCATATATTCCACTCTGAAATTGCTTTGATTTTTGCTCCGTTCCAACTACATACATCCTTGGGACTTGATCGCTAGGTGACTCACCAATACTAGCTTCTCTAATAGGTTCATATAATTTTCTGGGAATTATGTGAGCCTTTATGAGTTGTTTTTCAAGTCCACAAAGGCGACAAATAGACATTTCTTTCTAGATGCTCAAATTTAGGTGAATTAACAGATAACCGTTGGTTGTGCCCCCACCAAAGACCTAGCCGCATAACTAGTAACTACACTGAAACTTTCAGCATAATTACCTTGATTATGATAACTATACAGAATCTTTCTTGATAACACAAACTATTTTGCGTAATAACCTGTATTTGTCCGATTAGCATCCCATATAGGTGAGTTATGCAGATAAATGCAGGTTATTACAGCAGAACAGAATCCAAAAAACTTTTAGAGTCGTTACATGATCGCAATCCGCGTTAAGCAATGCTTTCTTGATGCTAAAAGTTAACAAGACTTTGCCAATATTTGCGCGATCGCATCAGCTAATCTCTCAGAACCACCTTTTGCTCCAACCCGTTCCATTCCATTTTGTTTACAGCGTTCCAAATAATCGCGATCGCTGAGAGTTCGCTTTACACATTGAGCCGCTTCCTGCAAAATTTTGAGAGTAGCTGGTTCCTTCCCAATCGTTTGTACTGATAAACCTAACAACCGTTCCTGTGCATTCGCAAAGCGATAGGAAAATTGGGGACCATTTCCCATGATTTGAATCACAGGTTTTCCCAAGCCGACCATCTGCTCAACAGCAGTTCCCGCCATCCCGATCGCTAAGTCACAATGATGCAAAATATCCGCAAAAGCATCACTAAAACAAAGAACACTGATATTTGTTTTTGGATGGTACATTTTGCCATCAGCATATTGCCAACCTGCTTGGACAGCTAGTTCAGGTAATTGAGGGGCAACACTTGGGACGATCGCCGCACGAAATTGGACAGGGTGAGGCGCATATTCTTGAGCAATCTTTTCGCATAACTGCAATTGCAATACGAGATTTTCGGCAGCTTCAGGCAAGCGACTTCCTGAGAGTAAAGCGATCGCTGGCACATCAGGACTCAAAGCTAAATCTTTGCCCGACGGTTCCAATACATCCATAATTGGATAACCGACAAAGCTCGTATTCTGATAGCCTCTTTTTCTAATCAGTTCCGCACTATAAGCATCGCGGGTCAAAATCTGGCGACATCGTGGCGATCGCATCATTAGAGCTTGTAGCCAACGCGGAACATACCGATTTTCGTAAAATGCCGATGATGACACTAAAAACATGGCATAGGGCAACCCCGTCAGATAAGCAAATAGCGCAGGCACAACATCACCTGTCGCAAACACAAAATCACAGGTTTTACCACATTCTCGCGCCGCCTTAATTTGTTGCCAAGTCAGATTAATCAAGCCAGATTGAAAATCTGCAATCTGTTTCTGCACACTCATATAAGCAAATCCCCCCGATGGCAAGATTTTTGTCTGAGTAGCGATCGGCACACCAGCCCGTCGATAGGCATTACCTTCACCAACAATCGGCAAGGCGATCGTCTCTACCTCTGGATATTTTTGACGCAAGGCTTTGAGAACTTCACAAGCATTTAGGTCTTCACCGTGACCGTTACTAATGAATAAAACTCGTTTGGGGATTGAAGTCACGATGATCACTTATGTTGCGTGAAAGGAATTCCTGATGTAGCAAAAATCTGGGGCTAGCACGGGGGCGCAGCCCCTACTGAATTTAGAATTATTTAGGTACGGGTAATCCCCCCGTGGTTGCCCTGTCTTGCTAGCAGCAAAAAGTTTTTCTGAGTTCCAAGTAACATAAGTGATAAAGCTAATAACTGATAGGTAAGAATTATCGCATTTTCCTTAACTAAGTAGACACGCATAAATAAACATGAGAGGATATCCCGCATAACGGGATATCCTCTCATGTTTATTTGCTTGATCGCAAAACTTGTAAACTACCACCAGCATAAAGTTGGCAAGACTCAACTTTAAAACCAGATTTACTCAAAAGCTGTGACAAATCGGTTTTAATTAATTGCCATGCAGTTTCTGTCTCAAATAGCCACAGGAAAGTCGCAATAGGTAGCCAAAACAAGGGATTAATAGGGCGATGAAAATCAATAATGATAAACTGTCCTTCAGGTGTCAAAATCCGATGCACTTCTTGAATGATTTGCTGTAACTGCTCTGAGTCCATCTCATGCATGGCTGTATTCGTGAGTACCAGATCAAAAGTGCGATCGCTAAAAGGCATTTTCTCAGCAAAAGATTCTACATACTCCGCTTGTGGCACATTTTGCTTGGCGCGTTTAATGGCGATCGGGGAGGCATCCAAGCCCGTAACATTTTGGAAATGCTTAACTAGTTCCCTTGTTGCCTGTCCTGCACCACAACAAAGGTCAAGAACTTTCGCATCAGGATTGATTTGCAAATCTTTTAAAAATAAACGGTGAAATCGCTTTTCCCCACCAACACTAATTGCAGCAAGAGCCGATACAGTGTCATAAAACCATTGATAGCGATAGCTCCAATCACGTAAAATTGTTGTCATTAATTCAATTCAATCCATTTCATGAGGTCTTGGGATAGATTACACCGCTTTCGAGTGATGGAATCAATACAAATATGTTTAGTTAAGGCTTTAGCGATCGCCTTTTTTTCGCCGCTTTCTAGATCAAAAAATAATTGATATTCAATTTGAAAAGAATCAGGACTTAACAAAGTTTTTACTAGCGAAACCGCAATGCGATCGCCACAAATCATTGGTTTAAAAAAATCAATACTTGCATGGGTAATTGGCACAGCGATCGCACCACCTCGAAAAAAAGATTGAAGCTCAATTCCCGATGCTGCTAGCGAAGCTTCGTAGGCTTCATGGCAAATTGATAATCCATTAGCAAAATAGACCACTCCAGCCGCATCAGTGTCGCAAAAATGAATTGTGCGATCGTAAATAAAGGGTAAATTCATAGTTCTCTCAACAAAGAAGGCGCTTTGCGCCTTCTTTGTTTATGCGCGCTCCATTACTTGTGCCATGCGATTGATTTTAATCATTAACTTATCAAAATCATCAAAAGTAAGTGACTGAGGACCATCAGACAAAGCTCGCTTAGGATTAGGATGAACTTCGATCATTAGGGAATCGACACCCGCAGCGATCGCTGCCAAACTCATTGATGGCACATACTCTGACCAACCTGTACCATGACTAGGATCGATCATGATCGGCAAATGCGTTAGTTTGCGTAATACAGGAATCGCAGATAAGTCGAGAGTATTGCGAGTATATTCGCGATCGAAAGTTCTAATCCCACGTTCACAAAGAATTACATTGGGATTTCCTTCAGCAAGAATATATTCAGCCGCCATTAACCAATCGTCAATGGTAGCCGCTAATCCACGCTTGAGCAGAATCGGCTTATTCTGTTTTCCCACTTGCTTCAACAACGAGAAATTCTGCATGTTCCTAGCACCGATTTGCAGCACATCAGCAACTTCAGCAATTTTCTCAATATCAGCAGTATCCATTACTTCCGTAATAATCCCTAAGCCACTTGCTTCTCTCGCCGCCGCCAACAAAGACAAAGCGCTCTCACCATGTCCCTGAAAGGCATAGGGAGAAGTCCGTGGCTTATAGGCTCCACCCCGCAAAAACTGCGCCCCTGATGCTTTCACACGCAAGGCAGTTTCCACGATCATTTCTTCGTTTTCAACGGAGCAAGGGCCCGCAACTGTCACTAAGGGATGATTTTCGCCGATCGCAATATCACCATTAGGCGTAGGTATAATTACCACGCTCGATTCATTTTGGCGATATTCACGGCTAGCGCGTTTAAAGGGGCGTTCTACCCGCAAAACTGACTCTATCCAAGGACTTAGTTCCTCGATGCGATGGCGATCAAGATCGGCTGTCTCACCCACTAGTCCCAATACAACTTTATGTTTTCCCACAATTTTCTCTGGTGATAATCCCCAACTAGATAGTTCTTCGCAGATCCTCGCAACTTCTTCTGCGGGTGTACCAATCT
Organism: Pseudanabaena sp. CCNP1317; assembly: GCF_034931345.1. Taxonomy (NCBI): domain Bacteria; kingdom Bacillati; phylum Cyanobacteriota; class Cyanophyceae; order Pseudanabaenales; family Pseudanabaenaceae; genus Pseudanabaena; species Pseudanabaena sp. CCNP1317. Next base: position 26,123 of record NZ_JAYGIF010000095.1, read on the forward strand.
TGGTTACTACGATCACGGCTAGTCTCCTTTAGATGTTTTCTTTGCCTATTTTAACGCGAGTTCAATAAATGCTGTTTGTAGCAAACCAGAAAGATGGGATCGGCGATCCTCTCTTTCTGGTTTTAATGGGAAGAAATATTAAGATTTCTGGAGGCTACCCCAATGCTTCTTGTATCATAGCCAAATTTGGTAAGTAGCACACTATAATTAAAACCTAAAATCAGAAGCTGTCCCGACCGCGTAGCGGGCGTGACAGCTTTCTAGGTTTTTAGTTTACTTATGCCTAGCTACGTATTAATTAAACCCAGTGAGAGTTTTAAAAAAATAAAGTGGCATAGCCATTTTGTGTTTTAGTGTAATTGACTCAATGATGGCGACAAATGCAGAAGAGAATCCCTGTCAAAATACCGATCATTACTAATATCATTAACAGGTCAACACGCGGTTTAGCAGTAACTGCCATTAGTGGTTATCAAAAATTTATCTCGCCCCATAAAGGTTTTTCTTGTGCCCATCGTGTATTGTATGGCTGTGATTCCTGTTCACAATATTTTAAGCGCGTGATTGCAGAAGAGGGAATTTTAACAGCGATCGCGAATGCTAAGGAGCGATTTCAAGAATGTCGGGAAGCTAATGAAATTTTAAAAAATCGTAGAGCAAAATGTAGAACTAGGAAGAAGTACTATGCAAGTCGTTTGCCTTCCAATACCCTAGCCATTGAGTCAGGGGAGCAGGAAACTCCCGATGTACCTGAGGATTCTGAAGAAACTAATGCCGCAAGCAAACATAAACTAGGTGGTTCACAATGGAGCCATAAACGGAGACAAGCTAACAACAACGATAGTGGAGGAGGGAATAATAACTGCGATCGCTGCGATTATGTTGACTGTTCTGACTGCGGACATGGACTTGATCTAATTCCATCGGATTGTGGGGATGATCAGAACTGTAATAATCCCTTTGAAGCGATGGATTGTCCCGAACTAAGTTGCCCCGATTTGAACTGTGGTAATGCTGATTGTCTGTCTGGTATGGATTGCAGTGGGTTAGACTGTGGAGTGCTAGACTGTGGAGTGCTAGACTGTGGCAGTTGTGGTTAAAATATCGCCAAAAAGTGCGATCGCCTCAAACAAAACCTATCAAAAAGCGATCGCTAAATCGCTAAATTGTCTTGTGTACGATAATGTTAGTGTTGGATTTATCAAAGGAGTTACAAATCAATGACTCAGACAATTGCCAGAAAATCCTTATATGAATCTGACTACCTTCTTTGGACTCAGGAGACTATAGCTAAGTTAAAAGCTAGAGATTTTGATCATGTAGACTTTGAAAATTTGATAGAAGAGATTGAAGATTTGGGGCGTTCTTATCGGGATGAGCTAGAGAGTCGATTGGATGTATTGCTATCTCATATTTTGAAGCGGTTATATGTTCCTCTAGTCAATGATTACAATGGTTGGGAAAGAACTATTAGAGAACAGCGTAAGCAAATTAGACGGCGCTTAGAAAAGTCTCCTAGTCTGAAGAATTATTTGCCTGAAATTTTTGATAAGATTTGGCAAGATGCACTCAAGGAAGTTAGAGAAGATTATCCACAATATGACTTTCCCGATTGGCAGTTTGATCGTGATATCGACACATTGTTAAATAGTCATTTCTGGAGTTAAAGTGAAGGCGATCGCCCCAACTCAATCTCAACAAACGAGAACACCTATTCATCCCATTCATGCGACTTTTCTCACTTCGTAGTGATTTGCCATTAGTTTTGCTGCAAATTGCATACTTACAGTTCGCTGAATTTTAGGGAGGGTAATCAGATTGTAAGAGAAGGCGAGTATAAATCTCAAGAGGAAAGTTTAGTAACTGTAAGATTTTTTGCTGAAGAGGAGAAAGATCGGTCAAATGGGCATAGAGTTCGATTCCATAGAATTCTATTCCAGAAAGAGAGGGCGACGGATTTGAAACTCGACAAGAGTGAGTAACCGTAAGCCGATGGAGAGAAGACGAATCAACCCTTTAATATGGTCTTCTCGTTGGAGAAACATAGGAGCCAAAGAGAGAGGTTGACCTTTGAGTCGCCCGAAACCATGCTCAATTAAATATTCCTGACGGTAGACAGCAACAGCCTGAGCAAGAGACAAATCGGATGAGGGATAGTTGGTGGCATATACGCGCCAGACCAACGCCTGCATTTGAGTGTCAAGCGCATTGCTGTCAAGGGTATAATCGACTTGAAACCGACGTTTCTCAATCAGCCTAGCTGGTCTGTCCCCATAGGCTCGTTGAGCCCGTTGTTCAATGTGTTCCTGAAAATCTAACACAAATAAAGACTAAACGCGATTGTGAGTAATTATATTAGTTGCTAATTTGGTAAAGCTTTCGAGGTCTGAGCATGGTTTCTTGCCTCGACAAGGCTGATTCAATGACTCTAATTCTTTTTTGGTTTTATCGATACGAGCCTGAAGAGCAGTTTTCCCTGACTTGGCGTGGGAAAAGGAATAAACAACTAATCGGCGTTCTTCCCATGTATATTTTGCTCATCCTCTGACTTTAACCCTATCTCTCCACCTCTTTCAAAAATCAGCGAACCGTAAGGATTTATCACCGATTGAGATGTTTTGGTCAAAAGTCAAATCCATTCTGCGTTCGATTGCTCCGAGAACCACTGAGCAGCTTCATGCGGCTATCACTCTCGCTTTCAATACTGTTTCCGAATCTGACTTCTTTGGCTGGTTTTACGAATGTGACGCTCGTACCACGCTCATTTGAAAACTGCTATAGTAGGGCTTTTAAAAATTTGTTTGTACAATACAATAACTAATAGACTTTTGCTAAGGCTAATCAATTAATGGATGCTAAAGAATTTTTGCAAATATATCGAACGGGGCGCAAAGTATTTTCTAATGTTGTTCTAGTGGGAGTCGATTTACAGGCGATCGATCTTCACAAGGTTGACTTTAGCCACGCCCACATGAGCAAAGCCAACTTAGCTAGCGCTAAACTTTGTCGGGCTAATCTTACTGGGGCAGACCTGAGTTATGCCAATTTGAATAGTGCTGATCTGCATCGGGCAAATTTGCGTCATGCCAATCTTAAGGGTGCAGATTTACGCAAAGTGGATCTACGTGGGGCAGATTTACGAGGCGCAAACTTGAGTTGGGCTAATTTGCAAGAGGCTATTTTTGATGGCGCTCAAATGACTAATACCAATTTATACAATGCCAAAACCTAGAAAGTGGGACACAAGGTGTCCCACTTTCTTAAGCTTCGCCTGTAATGGATAGTCCTTCTACCCAAATTTGGGGCGCGACACCTGAAGGCGTAATTTTTACTTCTGGCTCGACATAGGCGATCGCCTTTAGCAAGTCCAAAATATCACCCGCTACCGTAGCCGACTCAACACTAACGCGATCGCCTTTATTGATCAGCCAGCCGTCAAAGGGTAACGAAAAAGAACCCTGCGAAGCTTGCACACCTGCATGAAGCGCTTGCAGATCATCAATTAAAATTACATTTTCAGCCGTTGCCAAATCGTAGACCTTCTCATTGGATGCATTAGCCTCGCTACTACGCTCAACGTGGAAGAAGTTAGGACTGACTGAAACCTTCGAGCCAATGCTCCCATTGCCTGTGGGTTTAGCATCTAAACGTTTTGCGGTGACAGAGCTATGTAGGAAATTGGTTAAAACTCCATTCACAATTAACGGAGTGCGGCGTGTGGGAGTGCCTTCTCCATCAAAGGTTGATGCACCCACATTTCCCACATGAAGTTCATCGTCGCTAACATTTAATAGTGGTGATGCGATCTGTGTGCCGATGGATTCGGGACTAGAGAGACTATTTTTGTCGAGAATACTTTGAGCATTGAAGAGGCTAGAAAAAGCACTGATTAAGCTCAAAAATGCTTCAGGGGAAAACACAACTAAATATTTGCCAGATTTGATTTTGTCATAGTTTAAATGACTAATCGTTTTCTCCGCAGTTTCCTCAATGCAACCCTTGACATCTAAACCTTCAAAACTACGACTGACTCGATACGCACCAGCACTGCGAGGTTTTCTATCTTCCTCTTCTGTTTTAGTATAGAGATAGATAGAGCTATAGGAACTACTCTCATTTCGCATTGCACCAGCGCTATTCAAATAGAAGCGACTGACATCGCGTTGAGATAAGCCATTATAGGGAACACCTGCGATCGCTGTATGTTTCGCTAGTAATTCTTTTTCTGCGCCCAAGAGGGTCTCGACTAGCTGCTCGATCGCTGTTTGTGGTGCAGTCTGTGCTTCGCGAGAGGGGATATCAGCGATCGCTTCGGGACTAAAATCAGGAATATTTTCCTTAGCCCCAAAGAAACTTGCCTCGTGGGCGCTTTGAAGTGCGAGTTCTAGACCAAGGCGATCGATATTGGTGGTAGAAGTAACGCCAACGGTTCCCTGATCATTCCAAACCCGCACGGTGATGCTAGCGCGGTTAGAGGCTGATACTTGCTTAGGTTCGCCGCTATCGACTTCAGCACTAGTTTCATCGACGATTGCACCATAAATATCGAATTTGTCGATTTTTAGCTTGCTTGCGGTCTCTTTAGCATCGGAGACTAATTTTTCCACACTGATCGCTGATGACATAAACCTTTTAATCTTTTTAGTTGATTACTTCATTCTAGCAACTATCGCTATAGCCACTTATGCCAAAGCACAAAATCAAGCCATTTTGTGCCTAATAAGTAGTATTTGTAGGATGCGTTAGTGTAACGTAACGCATCAATTGGTTATAGATGATGCGTTACGCTATCGCTAACGCATCCTACAAACTACAAACCTACTTATTAGGCGGCGCGAAGCGCTGCTTTGGCATCTTATAGCCCATTGCCAATTAGAAAGAAAGCAGACCAAAAGTAAGGATGATCGAAGGGTTCGCCGCCTTGAATTAATGCTACTTGTGCTAAGCGTAACGACTCGGTAGCGGAAACACCTTTCTTAAGATTGGCATAAAAGGCATCCATTAGTTTCTGAGTACCGCCATCATCAACTATCCATAGAGACGCAATTACGGCTCTTGCGCCAGCATTCTGAAATTGATAGCCCAATCCTAGCACTTCTGTTCCATCACCTAATTTACCGCCGACTCCTGTCTCGCAAGCACTCAAAACCACTAAGTCTACGCCCTTAAGCGCCCAAGTCTCAATCTCTCTTAATGTCAGGCGATCGCTATCTCCAAAGATCAAAAAAGATTCATCTGGTGTACCTGCATTAAATGATCCGTGAGTAGCTAAATGAATAATCGTATGGGAACTTGTACCCGTTTTAGTTGAGTTTTTTGTGAAACTTTGATCCACTAGCTCCGTTACATTCGGGAACGTGCTGACAATATTTTTGACTTCTTTTTGGGTGGCAGGAATAGCACCAAAAGAAATAGTCTTACCTAGCACATTCACACTATGAGACGTTGTTGAAGCTCCAGCTAATACCTTCGTTTGATTGGTTGCAAGTCGATTAAAGTTCGTCAGTGAACTAGCCGTAATGTTATTGATTTTGTATTTCTCAACCAGAAACTGCTTGCCATCGTGGAGCGTCGCAATGGGAATATAGCGCAATCGACTATCAGGAGCATAGATGATTGTTTGCACATTCGCTTGTTTTAATTCAGCTTCGATGGGGGCAATCAGCCATTTATAAAACTGCTGCGAAGTATCTTTGAAATCAAAACTATCAGCATCTCGTAAGTCTGATCGAAGCTTATCGACAGCCGCACTAATCTCTCTTTGTCTGACTGGAACAGCACGATGTATTGGCGGAGATGAAGGAGTGATTAATACAATTTCTAGCCTGTTTTCCAGTACTAGGGGATAAATAATCACTGCGTTTAACTGCTTGAGTTCTTTTTGAAGGTTAACGATCGCTTTGAGATTCACATTTTGCTGTTGGATATCGTTATTTAGCTCCGTAGTTAGCTTCTGCACTTCTGCACTATTCAAAAAAGCGTTGAATTGTCGGTTAGCTTCTTTCTCTTGATTGACGAGAGAGGTTAATCGTTCCTTTTGCTGAGGAGTGAGCTTGTTCTGATTTTCCAATACTTGCAAATCAGCAAGTTCTCTGTTCAAGTTGATCATTTGCATTTCTACAGGCTGATACTCTACGCCCTTGGCAGTTTGTTCATTGCCACGGACATTTTTGAGGTAGTCATCCGCTTCCTGCACTTTGAGTAGATCAATCACCTGCTGTGCCTCGATCACCCGATCCTGCTGCAAAAGTAAATCCGCCAGACGACGGTATACTGGCGCAATTGTGTCGGCGTAGAGTTTTTGCTCCTGTCGCGCTAGGGAGTTGAGATCTTTCCGAATCTCTTCATAGATATTAACTGATTGCTTGAGATAGGCGATCGCCAAAACATTTTGTTTTCGTTCTCTGAGCAGTAAGCCAATATGCTGATAGAGCTTAGCCTCACCTGCGCGATCGCCTGTTTGACGGCTAATGGCTAGAGCCTGTTGATAGTAACCAAGCGCGATTTCAAACTGTCCTTGGCTGTTGTAAAGCAGACCAATATTGCCGAGAGTGATACTTTCATTGACCCGATCTGCTAACTTTTGGCTGATTTCTAGGGATTGCTGATAGCTTTTGAATGCCTCCGCATTCAGCCCACGCTCATTCAATAGAAAGCCGATATTGTTGAGAATTACGGCTTCACCTGCGGGATTTTTGCCCGATTCTTTGGTAAGTGCTAGAGCCTGTCGATAATAATCTAGAGAATTAGCATATTCTTTGTTGTTGCGATAGACCAGCCCCAAATTGTTAATTGTTCTGGCAATACCAAAGCGATCGCCTAATTTTTGTTGAAGTTTGAGGGCTTCTTGATAGAGCTTAATCGAGCGATCGAACTGTCCCAAGTTGCGATAGACGATGCCCATGTTATTGAGAATGCTGCTCTCACTCAATGAGTCTTTGGTTTCTTTGCTGATTTTGAGGGCGCGTTCATAGGATTCTATCGCCCGCACAAACTGCCCCAAGTCATTGTAAACAGAGGCTATCCCATTCAATGCTTGAGTCTGTCCAGTCCGATCCTGTCCTGCGATGCTAAGCTTCAGTGCTTGCTGAAAAGCCTCTAATGCAGAACTAAGTTGACCTTTTTTCTGTAATGCACTCCCGTTCTTTTGCAGAATGTCAGCATCCGATGACTTTGTTCTTAAAGTATTTTCGGAACTTTCTTGTGAGCTAATTTGAGCCATTGCCGCAGATGTTAGCCCCAGATGCGTCCAAGTTCCATATATACCAATCGAAAGGGGCAACAACCAAACAGAAGAGCAGAAACCTTTGTGTAAAGCCTTAAAGATCATATTGCTGTACTTATTCGCAGATAAATCAATAATGTAGTGCATTTATATAAAATAAACGATTGTTTACAATTTGATAGGTTTGAAAAATTTAGAATTACTTATAATTTAGTTAGTTTTAGGATTTTATTGTGCCTATCTTCTCTGTCTATCGCCGAACAGTCTTGAGGTGGATGTCACTATTCTGTACTGGTTTATTGATCTCGTTTCTTTTCGTTGGTCAAGCTGAGTCACAAAATCAAAGTAATTGCATCAAGATCCCCGAAGTATCTTTGGGCAATGCGGAAGCAATTGAAAGAAATAGACGTGTGGCGGTGCTAATTCAAGCAGATCGATTGATTCAAAGTAACAATCTCGCTGAAGCGGTCAAATTGCAACAATCTGTGAAAAAAGCGCTCCCCAACGTAGCTGCTCCTAATCCACCGACAAGAAATGTGGATAATCTAGCGAGTGGCGCTAAGGTGTTTTGGCAGAATGCTGAAGAAGGACTAGAGGCTGGACTGTCAACTAAGGCATTGATTGCTTTGGAGAAGCTATCCGACAATTACCCCGAATTTATTACTGGGCATATCAAGTTCGCGGAGGCATCCCTACGCTGGAATCAACCAGACAAAGCAATCCAAACCTTAGATCGCGCCTATGGCATTTATCCCGATCGCGTGGATTTATTAGAGCCATTACTCAAACTACTCATATCCAAAAAGATGGAGGTAGAGGCTTCCATTGCTTCCCGTCAGTTTGCGCTTAACTATCCCGAACATCCTGACGCTCCTAAATATAAGAAGCTGGCTGATGATTACATGAATCAGTTTATCAATGACTTCAAAAATGAGTCATTTATCACAGCAATTATTTCTGGTGATCGCAAAATCATTGAGCAGATTTTTAAAGGAGAATCGGGATTTGGCGAAGAAAGCGCAGCCGAAATCAAACAGAGTGTGGCGTTAGTAACTGATCCGAAACTGACGGAATATATCAACAACCTTGGACAGAAATTAGCAAAGCTATCGGGTCGGGATGACTTTAAATATGAGTTCAACATCATCCAAGACAATTCTCTCAATGCTTTTGCGCTGCCAGGGGGCAAGATCTTCATCAATACAGGTGCGATCGCCGATATGGAATCGGAAGCTGAGCTAGCTGGTATTCTCAGTCATGAAATTGCTCACGCTGTCTTTTCGCATTCCTATCAAAAGATTATTACCGAAACCAAAGCTAGAGCTTTAAAAAAAGTAGGGTTGATCAATACATTTTTGGAGTATCTCAAGCCAGAACTTGCATTTGGGCGATCGCTTGAACAACAAGCTGATTTCTTAGGCACGCGCATTCTCTCTTCAGCAGGCTATTCTGCGGATGGACTATATCGTGTGTTTGATCGCTGGCGTGGTTATGAGAAAGATCGGCAGACAGGTTGGCTAGATAGTCATCCTGCTTCTTCAGAACGAGTGAGATATTTACAAGCAGCCGTCCAGAACCGCAACTACAACCGCTATTCATTAGAGAATATTGAAGCTCTAATTGCAGCGCGGGGTGCATTCTGTAAATCGGAAGCTAAAGATCTACCCTCTACAGATGCTCCAACTCCTACTTCCAAACCCAGTAACAAGCCAACTTTAGGCAAGGTGGCTGTAGTTGCAGGGCAAACTAACGACAATGTGAGCATTAACATTAATGGAGGTAAGGTTGAGTCAAGCGGTAGATACATAATGAATGTAGAAATCGTCAACAATAGCGGTCAGTCCTTTGGATTTGTACCTATATTTGCGAAAACAACCAATGCTGATGGAAAGACAGTCTCCTCTCAGTTCATCAGTGCGTCTGGCAAAAACGTGGTGAATGCAGGAGAAACCGCTAAAGGCACTCTCTCTGTCTTCCAACAGTCTTGGCGAGACACTGGCGATCAAGGGTTAGTGTGGCAAGTCACAGAAAGTACTGGCGGTGGTCGAGTATTTCGGATTCCCTTCTAATTCGCTTAAAGAAAGCCTTGCTTTGCAAGGCTTTCTTTAAAGCAAATTAGAAGGGTCGGTTTGATACTTGCGATCGCCTAGAAATTATGAATTACAGTACTGGCAGAAGTCACACACAGTAATGAGGTGATTACGGCTCAATAAAAGTAGCAGCTTAAAACTGGTCGAACAACATTACATTTAAATTATAAATCTGAACTAGATAATCTTTTCTTGCCTCTCATGTTGTAGCATCATAACTCATGGAGAAAGAGCAAAACTTTAAAATAAGTAATCAACATCAATGAAATCAATTAGCATTCAAATCTCAGATGAACGTTGGTTGGCTTTACAAACTAAATCTGAAATTTTGCAACTATCACCTGAAGAGCTTTTATCTAGAGCCATCGAAAGAGTTGTCCATACTCCTAAAAAGCTTCAAACTCCCTATCCACCAACAAGAAGAGTATTCATTGATACTAATGTTTTAGCACAGATTGTTGGTAATAAATCTGATGGTAAACTCGTGATTCAGTGTTTGCAGGAGTCAGGAATCGAAGCTGTTACCTTCTCAAAATGCGTGTATGAATTGTATTCAATGATTAAAGGAACTACAAAGGATGGTAAGACCCCCAAAAGTGATGGACATCCGTTAAAAAGGTTTACAAAGGGTGATATCAACGATATTGGGCAGAGACTTTTTAAGAAAACTAACCTCACCGAAAAAGCAAATACCCCCTACTGGTTTAATTTATGCGAAGAATGGATGTGGTCGGATTTCTTTAATTCCTATGAAGATCTTTTTGAGAAATACTGTGATAAGTCTGATCAAACTGATCAAGAAGAAATCAAGGAAACGCTATCTCTCCAAAAGGATTTTTGTGAGTGGAAAGCATCTATGAGACAATCATTTTCAGAAATTAGGCAAGAGATTTCTAACAATGGAATAACTGTATTTAATTATTTTGAAGTTTTTAATTCAGACTGGTATCAATTTGAAGGATTTTTTTGGGAACAGTCTTTTGCTCAAGATTCCTTGATTCCAAATGAGGACTTTGAATTGGTTTTAGCAGCGATTGCTCTACAAGCAAGTGCTTTTATCACAACCGATAATAAAGAGTTGATATGGCGAGGAGGGTTAAGTTTAGGTCTTAATGCACCTCAAATTTCTTTCTGTTGTCCCAGAAGAATTAAGGAAGCTATTGATACTAACTTTGCATTCAGATACTACCCAGAAAGTAAACCTTATTAGAAATACGATCGCTTAGAAATCACGACTTACGGTAATAGCGATCGCTTAGAAATCACAATGTACAGTAGATCGCTAATCTTGTAGAGTTAATCAAATCAAACCCATTATCCATTACAAAAAAATGATTTCTATTAAAGAAAATTTTCCTCAAATAACTCCAGAAGAGTACTTTGCTTGGGAAGAAAAGCAATTAGAAAAACACGAACTGATTAACGGTCAAGTTTATGCCATGAGCGGTGGTAGCGTTAATCATAGCCGCATCGCAATTCGATTTGCGACTATGGTTGACACCCATTTAGACCCTAGTAGTTGTATAACAGGTAACTCAGACCTGAGAATTAATATTGTTGGCACAAATAACTACACCTATCCTGATGTCAGCGTCACCTGCGACGATCGCGATAAAACTACAACCAAATATATTACCTATCCTTGCTTAATCGTTGAAGTTCTATCTCCTAGTACTGAGTTATACGATCGCAGTGGCAAGTTTAGACTGTACCGCAAAAATCCACACTTACAAGATTATTTATTAGTTAGTTCTACCAGTATCGAAATGGATTTATACCATAAAAATGACGCTGGCGAATGGCTTATCATTAACTACCAAGAAGGCGACACTGTAGAACTAAAAAGCATTAACTTAAGCTTTCCCATCGAGCAAGTCTATCGCGGTTTAGAATTGAATCCAGAATAATTACTGATGTTACGTGGAACTCAGATAATGAATCTCTTGTTGCTAGCACGACAGGGCAACCACGGGGGGATTGCCCCTACTCCAATAATTTAGATTTTTGTAGCGGGCTGTGCCACAGGGCAAGCCCTAGACTTAGATGATCGTAGGAATTCTATCCACGTAACATCAGTAATTAGGGCTTCCTGAAAAAGCAAGAAAAGCATACGCGCATAGGTTTTCAAGGGGTGCGACCTCAATATAATACAATTATTTAGACAGCAACAGGAAACCCATACTGATTGAGATTGTCCCAGAATTGCTCCCAACGAGTAGAAGTTAAAACTAAAGATCTTAAACTCAGAATTATGCTCGCCCCCTTGTCCTTCCAACGCATCCCAGAGCAACATAATCGCTGCTTTATTAAGGTCTTGCAAGCAGCTTCGGTCACACCAGAGCCAATCGGATAGGTTTTCTGTTGGAATTGAGCATAGTCCATTTGCCACAAATGATTGTTAAAGTAGGTAATCGAAGCTTGGAGCTTTTCCCTCATGGTTTCGGTTAGCTTATTTTCAGTCATCGCCAGTACCGAGAACGATTGATTGGTTGTTATTGATATATTAGAGTCAAGTATCAATAGAGTAAAATCTATTATTTTTATGATTATCATAGATTTTACTCTATCAAATTTGTCCTACTCCTATCTCATCCAAGAATTAGTGGTGTGAATCGCCGCACCACTAATTCTTGGATCTTAATTTCTATTTTTTAGATTTGGAAAAGGCGTATCAATGACTATCAGCGATCGCCGAACTCTTTAAGCATTTACTACCAAAGCAGAAGAGAACAAGAAATTAGAGCGACTCAAGTTTTGCTATACAATTGCCATAGCAACAACACATGAATTAAGTATGGATACAGCAAGTCTCAATGCTCTGCTCAATAGTGGTGCGATCTTGCCAGAACTAATTGTCATTGGGACATTGGTACTCGTATTGATTGTCGATCTGATTGCATCAGGACGAAAATCGGCAAATGTTCTGCCCTATATTGCGATCGCAGGTTTAGCGGCTTCTACAGTCGCTTTGATCTGGCAATGGACGGGCTTAGAAAATCCGATCGCCTTTTTGGGCAGTTTTAATAGTGACAAACTCAGCATTATTTTTCGTGGCATTATTGCCCTATCGGCTCTATTTACGATTCTCGTTTCGGTACGTTATCTAGAGCAGTCAGGTGTAGTAGTTGGCGAGTATCTCGTAATTTTGCTCAGTGCTACCCTCGGCGGTATGTTCCTCACTGGCTCCGACGAGATGGTGATGGTATTTGTCTCCCTTGAAACTCTTAGTATTTCGTCTTACTTGCTGTCGGGTTATACCAAACGCGATCCGCGCTCCAATGAAGCGGCGCTCAAATATTTGTTAGTCGGTGCAGCTAGCTCAGCGATTTTTCTTTATGGGATGTCTTTGCTCTACGGACTTTCTGGCGGCGAAACCTCTCTGTCGGCGATCGCCTCAAAGATTACCGTTAGTAACACAGCCCTCATCATCTCGATGGTATTTGTAATTGCAGGGGTTTCCTTTAAGCTCTCGGCAGTCCCTTTTCACCAATGGACTCCTGACGTTTACGAAGGTTCACCCACGCCTGTAGTTGCCTTTCTGTCGATTGGCTCTAAGGTGGCTGGCTTTGGACTTGCGCTCAGATTTTTGATTACCGCGTTTCCTCTGGCTTCTCTGCAATGGCATTACGTGTTTGTCGTATTGACCGTATTGAGTATGGTCTTGGGTAATGTGGTGGCGATCGCCCAAACTAGCATGAAGCGGATGTTGGCTTATTCCTCCATCGGTCAAGCAGGATTTGTAATGCTCGGTATGGCGATCGACTCCGAAGCAGGTTACGCCAGCATGATCTTTTACTTGATCTTGTATCTATTCATGAACATGGGTGCTTTCGCCTGTGTGATCCTGTTTGCTTCTCGCACAGGAACCGATCAAATCAGCGAATACAGTGGCTTATACCAAAAAGATCCTTTATTAACGCTTGCGTTAAGTGTCTGCCTCTTATCTTTGGGTGGTATTCCTCCTCTCGCAGGTTTCTTTGGTAAGCTCTACATTTTCTGGGCAGGTTGGCAAGCTCACGCCTACGGCTTAGTTCTACTAGCCCTAGTGATGAGTGTAGTTTCTCTCTATTACTACATCCGCGTTGTCAAGATGATGGTAGTTAAGGAGCCTCAAGAAATGTCTGAGTCGATTCGCAACTATCCTGAGATCACATGGACTCAGGTGGGTATGAAGCCTTTACAAGCGGCGCTTGTATTTACGCTGATCTTTACAGCGATCGCTGGTATTGCATCTAACCCTCTATTCTCTCTATCTAATCAAGCTGTAAAAGAAACCAAGTTTCTCCAAGCTAAAGCTCCAATATCAAAACCAGTTGCAGTCTTACCAACAACTGCACAATAAAAAAAGGGGCGCTTTGCGTCCCTTTTTTTTGCCAAATTTTTATGCTTTTAAATTGTCTTACTCCTTGGGGCTCTCATAGCAAAATTAAACAGATCAAATACTAAATTGACTTTTTTGTGTTAGTAATTAACTAAATAATTAGTAGCTAAGAATTATCACGATGCCTTTTCCGAAAGATGTAAGAGAAACTGCACTAGTTAAATCAGGGCGTTATTGCTGTGTATGTCAAGAACACGCAGGTAGAAATGCAGAAGTTCATCACATAGTTCAGGAGGCAGACGGCGGTTCTAATGATTTGGAAAATGCTATTGTGCTTTGCTTCAAATGTCATGCAGAAGCAGGACATTACAATCCACGCCATCCTCGCGGTACAAAATACTCACCGACTGAGTTAAGAAAGCATCGAGATGCTTGGTGGAAATATCGTGAGACCTACGCTCCATCACTGAAGCCTAACAATGATTCAAATCATCCTTTAAATTTAACTCCTAACGGTCAAGATATACAACTTGTAAATAAGGAAATTGGTACTCTTTGGTCTAACTATGCAAACTATCCTGTAAAAATTGAAGTTATTCGATTCAAAGCTAAACTAATTGCCGAGTATGTTATTTACAAAGATTCTTTGAGTCCTCATTCTTACGAGCTTTATCAAATTGAAGATGGTCGATACATTGTCTATCACAACTACATTCATCGTGCAGATTATGGCTGTGCTAGGTTGATAGGAGCAAATCTTGATATAGATCCAGATCCACCTTTAACACTTGAACAAGTACAACAAGATTTTCCCGAGCTTGCAACAGAGGCAGGTTTATCTCGAGTTCGAGTTTTAGATGTTTGAGATAGAGAATAACCAAATCCATAGGAAGTAAGACAATGCAAACAATCCAAACGACAGCCCAAGTTGATAAAAAAGGCATACTTCAGATTCAACTTCCCGAACATTCAGGAGAAAAACTAGATATTTTATTGGTGTATCAAATTGTCCAGAAGACTCAAAAGCGCCAATGGTCACAGCGATTTCTGAGTACATTTGGAGCATGGCAAGGAGAACCGTTGAAAAGAGAACCCCAGCCCTAATTTGCGGACAAATACGCGCCAAATTACAAAAGCTGGGAACTCCAATTGGGAGCTATGATTTACAGATTGCGGCGATCGCTTTAGCCAATAATCTTATCCTTGTAACCCACAACACTAGAGAATTTGAGCGTGTTGAAGGATTAAAACTTGAGGATTGGCAAGAATAAAGATGGCGATCATATAGATAAGCTAAGATATTATTCACATAGAAGAGACAATACCTATGCTTTTAGAAGACTACTTCGATTTTCTAAGCCCAGATGACATCCACATCAAAGGTCATCGTATTGGCATCCAAGATGTCATCAAATACTATTTAAGCGGCTATAGCCCCAAAGAAATTTTAGAAGAATTGCCAAGCTTAAACCTAGAAAAAATCTATGCCGTAATTACCTATTATTGGCGTAATCGCTCTCAAATTGATGAATATATGTTTCTCCTTGAGCAGTCACAGGAACAGCACTATCAAGAACGGTTAAAACAAGAACCGTCAGAAGCGATCGCAAGATTGCGAGCAAATAGAGAGCAGACAAAAAAGAAATTGTTACTCATCTCATGAAAATATACTTTTTACTTAGCGAAAATATCCCTCCAATATTAAGGACAAACTTCAATTTATTTATCTCTCAATAAAGCAATAAAACCTTCCTGTTGAAAATGGCGAGCGTGGGGCAGGACTGGATCAATCCCCTTTTCCTTCATAATCACCATCGAAGCGCAATCCGTAAGGCTATATTGCTTATCTGGTTGCTGTCGATAGTATTGATAAGCCTGCTCAGACAATTCAGTAGACTGTGGAATAATCTCAACATTGGGATCAGAACGTGGTAGTTAGCAACGCAAGAGATAGATTGGACAAATCAAAACCCAAAAGATGAGTGGCGGCGATTCGCGCCACCACTCATCTTTTGGGTTTTATGTCCTAAGCAAAACTTACATTGCTATAAAAGGGAAAGGATTTATCATGGCAGTGCTGGGCAGCACTACCTACATACAGTTACAACTCATTACTTTGCTATAAGTAGCTCACCATAATTAAAACCTAAAACTAGAAAGCTGTCCCGCCTGCGTAGCGGGCGGGACAGCTTCTGGTTTTTTAGTTTACTTATGCCTAGCTACCTAGAAACAATTCGTGTTTAGATTTAGCTGGTTTGCTTATAGCCTAGTTTTAAGAAAATGTTTTCTAAGGTTTCCTGAGTGCGATGAAAATTGATTATAGGGACATCTGCATCAATGAGATATTTAAGTAGGGAAGCACAGTCTTCAAGAGTACCCGCAAACTGAATTCTTACCATAGCAACATCAGCTAAAACTTCTACTTCCTGTACAAATTCCGATCGCTTCAAAACTATTTCAAGATCTTCAATTTTGCCTAAAGTCGAGATCAGAATCTGTTGTCGATCTTGGTTACTGCGATCATATAGAGCTTGCAGTCGCGAGCTTTCAACTAAACGACCTAGCTCCATAATCCCAATTGATGTACAAATTTCTGCGAGATCACTCAAAATATGAGATGAAATTAAAATCGTCATTCCCTGCCGTTGTAGAGACTTGATAATATTGCGAACCTGCACTCGCGCTAAGGGATCAAGTCCTGATACAGGCTCATCAAGCAATAGCAACGTGGGATTATGAATAATGCTACGTGCTAGGCTGAGACGCTGTTTCATTCCTCTTGAGAGTGTGGCAATTAGTTCATTCTTTTTCTGTTCTAGCTCCACTAACTCAATCACTTCGTACAATCTTTGCGATCGCTGTGCATCTCTCAAAAAGTACAAACGTGCAAAGTAATCTAGATAATCCCATACGGTTAGGTCGTCGTAAAGTGGAAAGTCATCTGGCAAATACCCCAATTGCCGCTTCAGCTCAGGATTATTTTGACCACGCAAAAAACGCGCTCCATTAATATAAATTTCTCCTGCGGTGGGTTCCTCGGCAGCAGCCAACATCCGAATTAAGGTGGTCTTACCTGCTCCATTGGGACCAATCAGTCCATAGACTTCGCCGCGATCAATCTGCAAATCGATGTGATTGACTGCAACGTGATTATCAAACTGTTTTGTCAATCGGTGAGTGCGAACCGTTGGTACTACTGTCATGAGATTGATCTAAAAGTTACAGCTATGTTAACCTCCACAATGGAAATTGTGAAGATATTTCTCAAATAACTTCAGATCTTCGTAACATCAGTTAATTACTCTATTGTTGGGGAAATTGCGATCGCATTAACACTATTAGCGATCGCCTGTTCTGCGGCAGGCGCAGTTAAAGGTCGCGAGAATAGGTATCCTTGTCCAAACTCACAACCTAATTTTTTTAAAATTTCAACCTGCTGTTGTGTCTCTACACCTTCAGCAACCACACTCATATTCAAGGTATGCGCCAACATCGTAATCGTCCTCACGATTTCAATATTCTCGCCGCCATCCGTCATTTGATCCACAAAAGCACGATCTATTTTGAGAATGTTAATTGGGAAACGATGTAAATAGCTAAGGGAAGAATATCCTTGTCCAAAATCATCAATACTCAATTGAATATTTCTTGCCCTTAATTGAGCTAATTTATTGATTGTTTGTTCTCCTTGATCCATCAGAGTGCTTTCCGTAATTTCTAAACGAATGGAACAGCCATCAATACCAGTTTCCGACAGAATGGCATCAAGCTTCTCTAGCAAATCTGGTTCACGAATTTGATGGCTAGCTAAATTAATGCTCATCTTTAAATTTGCGGCTTCTGGGAACTTATGTAACCAAACTTTTAGTTGGTTACATGCTTCTTTTAAGACCCAATCACCGACTGCCACAATCAGCCCTGTATCTTCGGCAAGGGGAATAAACTCGATGGGAGAAATAAAACCACGTTTGGGATTCTTCCATCGAATGAGTGCTTCAAATCCTGACAACTTATCCGTTTCTAAAGAGACTATTGGCTGATAGTAAAGCTCAAATTCCTGATGCTCAAGGGCATAATGGAGTTCACTTTCTAGCTGTGTTAATCTGAGGGTCTGTTCGTACATTTCCTGATCGAAGAGAATATAACGTCCTTTCCCTGAGGATTTAGCGCGATACATGGCAATATCAGCGTCCCTAAGCAGATCAACACAATTGTCATAATCAGGTGTACTGATCACAATGCCTATGCTTGCACTTGGGAAAATTGCTTCGCCTTTGATGATGACGGGCGAAAGGAATTTGTTGAGAATGCGATCGGCTACCATCAGGGCTTCGCCCACATCTTGAATGTCATCAACGAGAATAGTAAATTCATCTCCCCCAAGGCGAGCAACTGTATCAATGGAGCGCAAGCAACCTTGCAAAATCTCAGAGATCGCCTGCAAAAACAGATCGCCAACATTATGACCGAGACTATCGTTAATCATTTTGAAACGATCCAAGTCAATAAAAAAGATGGCAAACAAATAACTAGAATGGCGTTTACTATACTTGATCGCATGTTCTACACGATCCATAAATAGATTGCGATTGGGTAAACCCGTTAAAGCATCATGGGAAGCATCATGGGCAAGCAGTTCAATCGAATCGGAAAGTGCTGAATTCAGTTCTTGTAGTCGAGAAACATACATATAGCTCTGCATCACTAACATGGAGCCGATATAAGTAAATAGAGCAGGTGCGATCGGTATCCACCACCCCGACAAAAATAGGACATAGCTGCCAATAACAAGTCCCCCCATACATAAAATCAACGTACCAGTTAAAAAAATTAAGCGCCGAGTCGAAAATATCCAAATAATCGCGGCTCCAGTCATTGCCCAACCAGCTATCCAGATCTCCTCCCAAATATTTGACCAAATCCTAAACAGAGGACGATTATCGAGAACTGCTCCCAAAATTAGTTTGACAATATTTGCCTGAAACTCCACTCCCGACATTTGAGCAGGTGAAGTTATAAAATTACTGCTGTAGGGTGTGTAAAAAACATCATTGAGACTTGCGGCTTGAGGCCCAATTAGGACAATGCGATCGCGCATTAGCTGAGGATCAATGCGATTTTCTAAAATATCTTCAAGGGAAATATAGCGAAACTTTTGAGAGGAGCCATGATAGTTCATCAGAACTTGATATCCACCAGCATCAACACGAATATATCCACCATCCGTATCTTCTAAGGGCTGAAAAATCGTTGAACCAATCTGTAGGTAGCCAGATTCTGAAGACTTAGGTTCTATCCCTTTCTCTTTTAAATATGTTAGGGCGATCGCTAAACCTAAACTTGGTAAACCCTCATTACCCTCAGGCATCGGATACAATAAGGCGCGGCGCAATCTACCGTCAGGATCAACAATTACATCATTTGCAGCTACCTGCCCCAAAGCTTTTAAAGCAGGTGGTGGATCGATAGCTGTACTAAAGCGATCGCCAATACTTTTTTCAATGCCAATCAAATTAGGAGTGGTTTTGAATATCTGTTCTAACTCTGCGTAACCCTCTCCCACAGGAATATCCCGATACAAATCTAAGCCAATCACTTTGGGTTGTTGATCGCGTATTTTCCTTAAAATCTGGGCGAGGATGCGATCAGATGCAGGCCAATTGCCTAGATAGCGAATATCTGATTCTTGGACACCAACGATAATAATTCTTTCATCTACTGGCTCCGCAGGTCGAACTTGCATGTATAGATCAAATGCAGCCCATTCGCTTGGTTGTAACCAGCCCAACCAACGCAGTCCAAATACTAGCAGGTAGATACTGCCACTAGACAGGAAAAAACCGCCCCACTGTTGAAATCTAAGTGGTAATTTTTCCCAGTTTGACTTTAAGGTTTTAATAGCGATCATCTCAAGGAGTTTAATGGCACTTGCTCCCTTAAGCCTAACTTTTTTGTCGTAATTCCCGCATGAGTTATACCAAAACACAAAATGGCATAACCATTTTGTGTTTTTAAAACCCTTACTCGGTTTGTTTTTTAATTCACAAAAGTATTACCACACTTTTGTGAATTGGAATTACAGTCTAAAGTTAGGTCAGAGTTGCTAAGTTTCAAGACTAAAATCAAATCGCACTGATCCTATCAAATTAATGTTTTGATGTATGCAAGCTCTTTGTCGCAAGCCGCCTAATGTCAACTCACAAAAGTGTCGCCACACTTTTGTGAGTTGACAAACTAACGCAGAGATGGATTTAAACACACAATTGCTACGCCATCTCGTGTTTTGCGATAAATTTTTTTAATTCAATGTATTGCAAGCAATAATGCTTAATCTCCCAAAAAGAAGGACACGTATAACGTGTCCTTCTTTTTGGGAGATTAAGCATTATTGCGGTTTCCTTATATCCTGTAGATGAACTAATGTACATGGGAAGGTAAAGGTTAAAGATTTAACTTTTTCTGCTGCTTAACTGCAAATCACTCAATAACTGTTGATAATGAAGTTAAAAAAATCAATGGTTATCTTGAACTAGATAAAAGTACAACTTACAAAACGATGTTTTGTGAAGGTTGTAATTTAAAGGAAGGTGGAGTAACTTGCAGGGTTAAGCGTGATCCGCCGCCTTGAGTTCGTTTTGGTCTAGGACGTTCCGTTGGTGTATATTCTGCTTGATGATTTGCTAGCGCAAATTCTGGTTGACCGACAATAAATACTATCCCCCCGATGAAGGCAACCGAAGCTGGCAGAATATTTTTGTATGACTTAAACAACATATAGATTCTGGCTCTTAAGCTACTATCAGATTCTACCTGATCTATTAAAAAAATATTACTTTATATAACTTTCTAATAACCTTTTATTGGCTCAAAAATTTTTTCGACATATCAAATAACTATAATTTAAGGATATTATCGTATTTTTAAAATTATGTAAATGTTTGTGTGAAAATGTTTTTGAAAAAAGTAAAGCAAATAACAATCACATCAGCACCAATTCGCAAAAATTTCGTCACACTTTTGTAACTTAAAAAACAGAGCCATAAAGAAATAAAACCGCATAGACGCTTTGTTGTTTTATAGAAGATTTCTTTTAATGGAAATTTTTCAATGGGCGCTGAGGGACTCGAACCCCCGACATTCTCGGTGTAAACGAGACGCTCTACCAACTGAGCTAAGCGCCCTTGCTTTTCAGCTTTCATAATATAGCAGATAGTGATCGCATTTAGTCAACTTTTTTTTAAGGAATTTTTAAAATTAATCTTTGCCACCTCTCTAAGTAATCAAAAAGGTCACTTCGCAACCTTTTTGATTACTTTTTGATTATTTATAGCAATGTAAGTTTTGATTAGGACATAAAACCAAAAAGATGAGTGGCGGCGCTTTGCGCCGCCACTCATCTTTTTGGTTTTGATTTGTCCTATCTATCTCTTGCATTGCTATATTATTTATTGACAAGTTGACAAGCAATTTTGTTGGTCTTCTCGATTAGCATTGGCAAATCAAGGGTTGTTAGCTGACCACGATCAACTACTTTCTTACCATTGATAAAACTGTAATCAACTGAAGGCACTGGACAGAAAATCAGCGCAGATACAAGATCGTGATGTGCGCCAGCAAACTGCGATCGCTCAATATCGATCGCAATGAAATCCGCCGCCATATTAGGAGCGATCGCCCCAATATCATCCCGACCCAACACCTTTGCGCCGCCAAGGGTAGCTACTTCCAATATCTCCCTAGCACTCATTGATGTGGGATCGCACTCATTTACCCTTGCTAGTAAAAAAGCAGTTCGTGCCTCTTGCAACAGATTGCCCGTGTCATTAGAAGCCGAACCATCTACACCCAAACCCACTGGCACATTATGATTTAGCATTTTTCTGATGGGGGCAATGCCACTGCCTAGGCGTGTATTGCTACAAGGACAATGCGCCACACCCGTACCCGTGCGTCCAAATTTTGCGATCGAATCATCACTCAATTTCACACAATGGGCATGCCACACATCATCACCCAGCCAACCCACCGACTCTGCATAATCTCCAGGGATCTTGCCAAATTTAGCAAGGCTGTAGTCTACGTCTGACTTATTTTCGGCAAGATGGGTATGCAATCTAACACTGGTATAAGATCTCGCCATTTTTGCCGATTCGATCATCAAGTCTGGGGATACGGAAAACGGCGAACAGGGGGCAAGAGTCATGCGTAACATAGAAAAACGCGATGGATCGTGATACTGCTCAATTAATCTTTGCGAGTCTTTGAGAATGTCAGCTTCCTTCTCAACTAAAGCATCGGGTGGAAGTCCACCTTGACTCTCGCCAACGCTCATACTACCTCGACTAGCATGAAATCGCATTCCAATTTCCTGTATACCTGCTATTTCATCATCCAACTTACAATCATTGGGATAGATATAAAGATGATCGCTAGCAGTCGTGCAACCAGATAGAATTAATTCTGCGGCTGCCATCTGAGCGCTGATATAAATGCTTTCAGAATTGAGATTCCCCCAAATTGGGTAGAGAGTTTGCAACCAATTAAACAGAGTGCAATTTTGAGCGGCGGGAATAACTTTAGTAAGAACTTGATAGAAATGATGATGGGTATTAACTAGCCCTGGCAAGACAATATGTTTTCCATGTAAGTCCAACACTTCATCGGCATTTTGAGGTAATTCGGTGGTGAGTCCTACCTGCTCAATCACATTATCTCTCACAAATATCGCTGCATTATGGAGTTCTCGGCGATCCCGATCCATCGTGACTAAGGTATGGATATTTTTGACTAGAAGTGTAGGCATAGATTCCAATGAAATTAAAGATGCATTCTTTAAGTTTTACATTAGGAGTTAATAACTAATTGTCATGGTTATAACCTTTTACAATGCTCTATAGCAACGCAAGAGATAGATAGGACAAATCAAAACCCAAAAGATGAGTGGCGGCGCTTCGCACCGCCGCTCATCTTTTGGGTTTTATATCCTAAGCTAAACTTACATTGCTATAAGTTCAAATAAACAACTAGAGATTTTTTAAAAGTGCTGGAATCACTTTTAAAAAATCTCTGGTGTTAAGTAGTAAAGCAGATAGGACTTATAGGACTTATGCCAACATTTATAGAATTGCGGTAAATCTATTGCATCATTGTCAAAATACCTTGCTGACCAAGTAACATTTCGCGCAAGAGGCTAAAAATACCAACACCAATCACAGGGGAAATATCAATACCGCCGATCGGGGGGATTAACTTCCGTAGTACAAATAGCAAAGGTTCGGTCGGGAATGTAATCACGCTATAGGGAAATTGCTTGAGAGGAATTTGGGGATACCATGTCATGATAATCCGAAATATATACATCAGGATAAATAATCCCAAAACAATATTGAGAGTAAGAGAGCTAATGGCGATCGCATCCACGACAGTAACCAGTTTCAAATTTCAAAGTACTTATGCATTTGATCCTAACAGTTTTATACCAAAAGATAAAATGGCGTGGTCATTGTGTCTTTTGAACGCAAGAGATAGATAGGACAAATCAAAACCCAAAAGATGAGTGGCGGTGCGAAGCGCCGCCACTCATCTTTTGGGTTTTATGTCCTAAGTAAAACTTACATTGCTATAGAAATCAAAACTGACTGAAACTCCTTTCTAGTGGCGATCGCGTACAGTCGAGAAAAGGGTTATGGCGCAGTAAGGTACAAAGGTTTGTAGAAACCAACCTTTGTACCTTACTAGACTAAATAAATGCTGTAACATATGGCTCGCGGACTCAGCAACCAGCAAACTACAATGTCTAAATATTTCTAATTATGCAGAAAATTCTCATTTTGGGTGGCACGGGTGATGCCGTGAAACTCGCCGCAAAACTCGCCACTAATCCCAAATTAGAAGTAATTAGCTCCCTCGCAGGCCGCACTAAAAAGCCAGCCGCCCTAGTTGGACAAGTTCGTATTGGTGGATTTGGTGGCGCAGAAGGATTAGCTAGATATATACAAGACTATTCCATTGATGTTCTCATTGATGCAACCCATCCCTGTGCGGGACAAATAACTATTAATGGCGCGATCGCTTCGCATTCAGTTAATATTCCCTATCTAATGCTCACTCGTCCTCAATGGAAGAAAATAAATGGCGATAATTGGATCGAAGTAGAAAGTGTAGAAGCCGCCGCAAGGTCTATTCCTGAATCGGTAAATCGAGTATTTATTACATCAGGGAGACAACAACTAGAGCCTTTTTTGCAGCGATCACATATCAGCCCGCATATCTGGTATCTAATGCGCTCGATCGATCCACCCGAACTAGAATTACCCAATAGCAAGGTACTGCTTGATCGCGGACCATTTAGTTTAGAGCAGGAACGACAATTATTGCGAGACTATCGAATTCAGGCGATCGTTAGTAAAAATAGCGGCGGCAATGCTACCTATGCCAAGATTGTCGCCGCAAGGGAATTGGGAATTCCCATTATTATGGTGCAGCGTCCCGCCATGCCTGAAGGCGAAAAAGTAACGAGTATCGAAGCAGCGATCGCATGGTTAAATCAGATCAGGAAGCAACGAAGGACAAGTAAAAACTCAAATAAATGAAGACGACGCTTCGCGTCGTCTTCATTTATTTGAGTTTTAAGCCCTAAGTAAAACTTTCATTACCATAGATTTAAGATCAGCACAAAACGGTATAACGATCCTGACCCTAGCTATAATTAATGAAACTCGATCTTAATAACAAATCTAAAATTATAAAGGGATATAGCGATTGATATGGGGCGACTAGGCGTTTTACTGCTGAACCTCGGCGGGCCAGACAAATTAGAAGATGTCCGCCCTTTTTTGTACAACTTATTTGCTGACCCAGAAATTATTCGCTTGCCTTCGCCATTACTGCAAGCACCTTTAGCTTGGTTAATTTCGACACTACGAGCAAAAAAATCTCAAGAGAATTACAAAAAAATTGGTGGCGGCTCACCATTACGGCGAATTACTGAAGCTCAAGCTCAAGCCCTGCGATCGCAGCTTCAGCAAAATGGTCATGAAGCCCATGTGTATTTGGGAATGCGCTACTGGCATCCCTTCACTGAAGAGGCGATCGCCCAAATCAAACACGATCAGATTGAAGAATTAGTGGTTTTGCCTTTGTATCCACAATTTTCAATTAGTACTACAGGCTCTAGCTTCCGACTACTTGATCGCATCTGGAAAAACGATCCAGAACTACAAAAAATCAAGTACACAGTTGTACCTTCTTGGTATGACAATTCAGGCTATTTGCAAGCGATGGCAAATCTGATTGCCACTAAACTCGATCAAGTTAAAAATCCGAGCGCAGCATATATCTTCTTTAGCGCCCACGGTGTACCCGTCAGCTATATCGAAGAAGCAGGTGATCCCTATCAAAAGGAAATCGAAACTTGCGCGGCTTTAATTATGCAAAAACTCAATCGCTCCAATCCCTATAAGCTCGCCTACCAAAGTCGTGTTGGTCCCGTTGAATGGTTACAGCCATACACTGATGTAGCGATCGAAGAACTTGCTGCACAGGGCGTAAAGGAACTAGTCGTAGTTCCAATTAGTTTTGTATCAGAGCATATCGAAACCCTCGAAGAAATCGATATGGAATATCGTGAAATTGCTGAACATGCTGGCATTGAAACCTTTGCGCGAGTTCCTGCCCCTGACACTGACCCCACTTTTATCCAAGCTTTAGCCGATGTGGTAATGAAAGCTTTAAGCGATCGCCCCATTGCCTTTGCCGAAACAATTCAGCCTCAAAAAAATACCAAACTCTATCCTCAAGAGCGTTGGGAATGGGGAATGACCCAATCCGCCGAAGTTTGGAATGGACGCTTAGCAATGCTAGGGTTTCTAATTTTGCTCCTAGAGCTATGGTTAGGACGCGGACAAATCTTTCAATAAAAAAGGGGGCGCAAAGCGCCCCCTTTTTTATTGTTGTTAATTAGCTAGCAGCATTAGATTCGCGACGTACAGAGGTATTCTTGGGTTCACCCTTGATCTTTGTGACTAGAGAATTCCAGCCAAACTTGGTTAGAGCAAGTAGCCAGTTACCTTCTAGCTCACGGAACATCGCCATGTTCATATGAAATGAAGCATTGGCTTCATCTACAATGCGCTCAGCAGTAGCAGCATCTACAGGCAAGGTATCCAGAGCTTCACGGTAGCGTTTTTTGAATTCGCCATGATTACGAATGTCATCAAACTCATAGAAAGCAGTGCCATCGCCTTCAGTCAATCCCATCGACTCCTTAGCAATTTTCTTGAGGATTTGACCTCCAGAAAGGTCACCCATGTAGCGAGTATAGGCATGGGCAACTAGCAATACTGGGTCATTAGCAGAAATCTCACGGATACGAGCAAGATACTTTTCGCAAGCAGGAGTAGGCTTTACTGCTTCGCGCCAGTTGGAGCCAAAGTAAAACAACATATCGAGCTCTAGGCTCTTTTCACGCCACAATTCACGGTAGTAGAGCTTGCTGAGAACAGGATCATTTTTGTGAACTTCAAACTCTGCTTCGATCGCTTTGTAAACAAAGTAAAGGTTGCCGACTAGTCTGCTATAGGCTGTCTTGTTAACTACACCCTTTAAAAAACATTTAATAAAATCTGTACTCTCTGCTGCGGAGTGTGATTTTTGTGTGCCTACACGCAAAAGCGTTGCTAAACCTTGACTCATGGATTCTCCTAAACTTTTTTAAATAAAAATAGTGTTATCACTCACGCTAGGTAACTGCGAAGGCAACTTAGCATGAATTTTAAAATAGTAATAAAAACAGCTATATAGCGTTTATCAGTCTGGTGAAGTACGGTTTTGTTTCCCCGCCGAAGGCGGGGAAACAAAACCGTACTTCGCTTGCTTGAAAACCGCTATAAAAGCGATTATGGAAATATATGCTGGGATAAATAAATATAATTACGATAATTACGGGATAATTGCGGGCTAGTCAAAAACTGCGATCGCTGCTAAAGCCTCAAATCAACAGAATCTGAGACCTTATCCAAGTATATAAGCCAATGTATAGAAAAATTTCTAGTCTGTTACAAATTTTCATCTACCCCTACACCCATATAATGTAGTCAGGATCTCCTAATTTGAAGCGATCGCGAAAGCTGACCGTGACAAATTAGAATTTAGTCAAGCTAGCTTGAAGAGGTAATAAATTTTGGTTTTAAGCGGATACGAATACTTACTGGTATTCATCATCGTTTGTACGCTTGTCCCCCTATCGGGGCTAGCATTATCTGCTCTATTAAGCCCAAAACAGTCTGGAGCCGCAGGTCGTACCACCTACGAGTCTGGCTGTGAACCCATTGGGGGAGCTTGGATACAGTTTAATATTCGTTATTATATGTTTGCACTCGCCTTCGTTATCTTTGACGTAGAAACGGTATTTTTATACCCTTGGGCAGTCGCATTTAGTAAACTAGGATTACTTGCTTTTGTGGAAGCATTAATCTTTATTAGCATTCTTGTATTAGGTCTAGTCTACGCTTGGAGAAAAGGAGCCTTAGAATGGTCATGAAATCCGAAAACGTTGGTCTGGACTTCAGCATCGAAGAACAAACACAACGCCTCATTAATCCCGCCGCTACACCACAAGTCACCCAAGACTTATCTAATAATGTCGTTTTGACCACCCTCAACGACCTTTACAACTGGTCGAGAATGTCTAGCCTCTGGCCGATGCTCTACGGTACTAGCTGCTGCTTCATTGAGTTTGCTGCCATGATTGGCTCCAGATTTGACTTTGATCGCTTTGGTCTACTGCCCCGTTCTAGCCCCCGTCAAGCTGACTTGATCATCACCGCAGGGACAGTCACCATGAAAATGGCTCCTGCGCTAGTGCGTCTCTATGAGCAAATGCAAGAACCGAAATATGTAATCGCCATGGGCGCTTGCACGATCACAGGTGGCATGTTTAGCACCGATTCCTACACCACAGTGCGCGGTGTGGATAAGCTGATTCCCGTTGATGTGTATATCCCAGGGTGTCCTCCTCGTCCTGAAGCAATTATGGACGCGATCATCAAGTTGCGTAAAAAAATCGGCACTGAAGGATTTAAAGAAAGAGCTACTCTTGATCGCACTCATCGCTACTATGCGGTAAAGCATGAAATGAAGGTAGTTAGCCCAATTTTGACTGGACAATATCTAGAAATGCCTAGCCGTATGGCTCCACCTAAGGAATTAGTTGAGTCTGGCATTCCTCTGCCCGCTTTGCAAATGGCTCAGAAGGAGGTAGAAACCGTTGGCAGATAATCAATCAGAAAAGCAAGAAGCGGCTTTAGCTACGACTGAGGTAACTGCCCCAGTTTCGCAATGGCTAACGAGTAATGGCTTTGAGCATGAGTTTTTGGGGTTGGATAAGCAAGGCGTTCCCATTCTCAAAATCGATCGCCAATTCTTATTACCATTCTCGACTGCTCTCTATGCCTATGGCTTTAACTACATGATGTGTCAATGTGGTTATGATGCTGGCGCTGGGGATAGTTTAGTGAGTATGTATCATCTCGCTAAGCTCACCGATGAGGGCATTAATAAAAGCGATCGCCTCGAAGAAGTCCGCATCAAGGTATTTCTTCCGCGCACCGATCCGCGTTGTCCATCGGTCTATTGGATCTGGAAAACTGCTGATTGGCAAGAGCGCGAAACCTTCGATATGTACGGCATCATCTACGAGGGGCATCCCAATCTCAAGCGGATTCTCATGCCTGAAGACTGGATTGGCTATCCTATGCGTAAGGATTACGTTACACCAGACTTCTACGAGTTACAAGACGCATACTAAAAAAGAAGCAAGCACCTTTTGGGTGCTTCTTTTTTGGCTGGATATCAAGCTAGATTCCGTTATACCAATTCACAACGACGGACTCAATAATTGCGCGTTTGCGAAGCAAAATCTTATCAATCAACTTGACCAGACAGTTTTTTATGTTTTTCTTGCGCTTGGTAATCATTTGCAAACCTTGCTTATAGAGCTTCTCAAACAACTTTTGGAAGATATAATCACGGTCACCCAACAATTGACCAAACAGGGCTTGAGGCATCTCAGGCAAAGGTTGTGGAGGCTTTACCAATACCTGCGGATATTTTATTAATTATTGAGGTCGCGGACAGCACGATCGCTAATGATCGAGAAGTCAAGAGGCCCTTGTATGCGGCGGCGGGAATTCCCGAAATGAGGTTATTTGATGTCAATGAGCAGGTGATTTTCGGATATTCGCAGCCTGCGGCAAAGGGATATAAGAAAATGCAGCGTTATGAAAAAGATGATAATTTTTTTATGATGGCCTTTCCCGATATCAGTTTTTCATGGCAAGAATTGTTTTAAAACCAATAAAATCAGAGGTGATGCAAAGCATCACCTCTGATTTTATTGGTTTTATATATGATGATTCGGTATTTGCCTCTTGTGGTGGGCACAGTGGGCGGCTTAGCACTATTAGCTAATCGGATGGTGACGGCAAACCTCACTGCTAGTCAGTCACGGGCTGATGCCTTGGGGGTCTTATTAAGTGCGGTTTTGATTTTGATTGGATTGTTATGGCAGCAAGTGCAACCCAAACCGCCCGAAGCCGTGATTTTAGTAGGCGAAGAAGGCTTGGAAATAGATGGAAATCTACCAGAGGCAGTTAAAACAGAACTCGCTTGGGCAACGCATATTTTACTTACCAATACAGTTACAAAAGCGGTAGCTATTTATTATGATCGCCAAACTATTCTCCGCCGAGGCATTTTAGGCAAAAGCAAACAGGTAAATATTGGCGCGATCGCTGAGCGCGTGATGAAAACCCAAAAGCCAGTTTATTTGGTCAAATTGGAGCTTTATCCAGGTCGGGTGGAGTTTGACTATCTACCCGAAAATACTCAGGGCGTAATCGTGCAACCTCTGGGCGAAAAAGGAGTCATGATTTTAGGAGCAAATATTCCGCGTAGCTATACTAAGCAAGATGAAAATTGGGTAACAGCGATCGCTGACAAACTCACCTATAATCTCGAAAAAATGTCCTCATGAGTAACTCATCTGATCTAAAACCTGTGGCGCAGGCTGTGTGTGCGCCACAAGCTTTTCCTCATTACACTAAAAAAAATTATGCTAAACCGCATTTTTCTAACTGCTGCACTGTCCTCATTACTTACTACTGCCTTAGTCTTGCCCTCATCTCATCAAGTGATCGCCCAAACACCTCAAGAGAGTAGTGAACCCGCTAAGCCTGTAAAACCAAGTGCGCCGATAATTTCTCAGGAAAAACGAGCCTTGATCAAAGAGTTACTGGAAATTACAGAATCCACGAAAAACGCTGAACAGATCATGGATTCGATGGTGCGTTCCGAGTTGCCGAATCTGGTATCAGCAGTCCTCAAAAATGCGCCTGCCCTCGACAGCGATCGCCCAGAAATTCAAAAACAATTTAGTGAGATCGTCTCACGCATGGCGGTTAAGTATCGCGATCGCGTGGTCAAAAAAATTGATGTCAATCAGTTAATTGAACAGGTTTCCTATCCGATCTATGACAAGTATTTTACCGAATCGGAATTGCGCGACATTATCGGATTTTATAAGTCGTCAACTGGCAAAAAGGCAATTAGTCTGATGCCACAGATTTTTAATGACTCTTTTCAGCGTACTAACGAGATCTTATTACCCCAAATGTCACGCATCATGACCGAAATTATTACCGAAGAGCTTTTAAACGCATTACCCCGTAAGTAAGAAGGGACGCACAGTAACCAGATTTTGTGTGGCGCGGCGAAGCCGCGCCACACAAAAAATCACTGTAACCGTCTTAGCCATTGCTATACTGTAATGCTGTAAGCGCTTTGTCGCTTTAGCAAACCTTTAACACTCTACTCCACCGTTACATCCTGAAAATACGCATGGCACTTCTAGATCGGCAAGGTCGTTTATTTGGTAAATTAAGCATTCTGGACATTGGCGCGATCGCGACGATCCTGATTGTCCTGATTGGCTTACTCATCGTCCCTGGCAATAGCGGCAGTTCGATCGCTCAAGTGCTATCTGCTGAAAATAAGACAGTCCAAGTCGATATGAATGTACGTGGTTTAAGTGCAAGTGAGCCGCAAAACCTTGTCAAAGTCGGTGACAAAGTGAAAATTATTATCCGCAATCAACCACGCGGCGAAGTCACGATCAGAAAAGTAGATATTTCAATTCCCAAAATTGTCACCGCCAAAGCTGATGGTACAGCCGTTTATTTTGATGATCCTCGCGCTGTCGCCACTTCTCAGTCTGACCTAGCGATCACCCTCGAAGCAACAGCCCAAATTACCAATGATGGGGCTGTATTTGCCAATGAAAAGGTTAAAGTCGGTACATCAATTGATATTGAAGGACCGAGATATATCATTCGGGGTAGTGCGATGGCGGTGAGGTATTAATTATGCAACCCCCATTTCCTCAAGGTTTTGTACTTAAAGGTCGCTATGCAATCCGATCAACGATTGGACAGGGTGGTATGGGGCGTACATACTTAGCACAAGATTTAGAGCGCTTTAATGAAACCTGCGTACTCAAAGAATTTATTCCGCCTCAAGATTCTCTAGAAGTAACCGAAAAAGCTAAAGAACTTTTTCGCCGTGAAGCCTCAGTGCTTTATCAAATCCGTCATCCTCAAGTGCCAGATTTTCGGGCAACCTTTGAGTCTGAGGGGCGATTGCTCTTGGTTCAAGACTATGTGGATGGCAAAAACTATCGTAATTTGTTACTCGATCGCCTCAAGGTTGGACAGACATTCTCGGAGAATGAAATTTTTGCATTAATGCAGCAGCTTTTACCTGTGCTGAGCTATCTGCATAGCCACAACATCATTCACCGCGATATTTCTCCTGAAAATCTAATGTTGCGATCGCAGGATAATTTACCTGTGCTGATCGATTTTGGTGTTGTCCAAGAAACTAATGCCAAACTCAACTCGCAAATGGGTATTCCTGCCTCAACGGTCGCAGGTAAAGCGGGCTATGCGCCTCCCGAACAATTGCAGTCAGGAAGCGCCTATGCTAATAGTGATCTCTATGCTCTTGCGGTAACTTCGATTGTGTTGCTGACAGGCAAAGAGCCATCGGAACTCTTTGATAGCATCAATTTAGCGTGGAATTGGCAGCAGTTTGCCAATGTCAATCCTGCCTTTGCAAGGGTAATCAACCAAATGTTGAGCTACAAACCCACCAATCGCTATCGTTCCGCCGACGAGGTAATGCAAGCTCTGCAAGTTGCTCAAGCCTCTTTTTCAGGTGCAAAGACCTATGCAGTAGGACGGCAAGTGCCTTCCAATGTGGTCGCCAATATTCCTCAGAAAACAGTTGTTGCAGGTGCTAGCAATCGCAACCCTGCATATGGCACTCAAAATGCACCAGTTCGGTCAAATAGTAATGGTTCCGTCAATTGGTTTTTAGGAATTTTAATTGTTTTAGTGGCTGGCGTTGGCTCATGGGCAGTCACTTCTTTCTTTTTTAGCCGTAATCGAGTTACAACAACTCCCACTGAGTCGGCGATCGCTTCTCCCACAGCTACACCAAACGCGACAAATGCGACAAACATTAATACTAGCCTCGAACTCAAGTCCGTGAATGAAGGCTTAAATCGAGGATTTAGTAGCGATAAGATCGTGGCTGGACAAGTTGTCAATGTCCGTTTTAATGGTGAAAAAGATGAGCTTCTTACCGTTTCTCTAACTGGTGCAGATTTACAAATGACGATCCAAAGTGACGATCAAGTTAGTCTCGACCGTAAAGCGATCGACAATGCTACGGGATATTGGCAAGGTCGCCTGAAAAAAGATGGTGTGTACTATATCAAGATCAAAACCACTAGTACAAGTGAAACTACCTACAAACTTGATGTTCAGTTAGAAGCGCCCATTCGTCCAAAACCAACTCCCACGCGAACTCCGACACCCACACCCACACCCACAGTCACTCCCACCCCAACACTATCGCCAACTCCAACGGAACCATTGCCATCGCCTGATCCTTCGCCTACGGCTAGTCCTACCGAGCCATCGCCATCGCCTTCTCCATCACCAGTACCTAATCCAATTGAGCCTGCTCCTGAACCCACCAAACCGACCTCAAATCCGAATACTCTAACCTTTTAAAACCCAATGATGGGCGGCACAAAGTGCCGCCCATCATTTCTGATATATATAGCACTCCCATCTAATCAATGCAAACCGTCGAAATCAAATTCCAAAAGTTACATCCTGAAGCCATAATTCCCAGCTATGCCCATATTGGTGACGCTGGTGCTGATGTTTATTCAGTCGCTGAAATCACATTGCAACCACATCAACGCATAGCCATTCCTACAGGTTTAGCTGTTGATATTCCCATTGGCTACGAAATTCAAGTGCGTCCTAAAAGTGGACTTGCTCTCAAACATGGGATTACAGTTCTCAATTCCCCAGGGACAGTTGATGCTGGCTATCGTGGAGAGATTCAAGTGATTGTGATTAATTTGGGAACGGAAGCCTATACCTTCACCAAAGGACAGAAGGTTGCTCAGTTAGTATTAAAACCAGTAATTCAAGCTCTTTATATTGAAGGAGAATTAGGAACCAGCGATCGCGGTATCGGTGGTTTTGGAAGTACTGGTCTGACTTAATTCTTTTACTTAACGTGAGTGTTGCAACACTTGCGTGAATTAACGTCAGTTCGACGAAAGCGAAAAATGGGAAGAATCGCTAAGCGATTCTTCCCATTTTTCGCCATTTGCGGCGTGCGAAGCACGCCGCAAATGGCTATATCGAACTCACGTTGAATTAGTATTAGCTGAACAAGGTACTTACACCCAAACCAAGAAAAAAAAATGAAAGCGTTGCGAAGCAACGCTTTTATTTTTTTTTCTTGTGGCTTGTTTAATCGGCAATTGCTACAAACACCTTATCTGTATCTCAGCAGTATAAAAATTGCCATATTGAAACACTAAAGCTAGAAACCTAGAAAGCTGTGCCATCCGCGTAGCGGACGGCACAGCTTCTGATTTTAGGGTTTAATTATGGTGATCTACTTACAATGAGAATTGTTGATCGGTAAATAGGAGCATGTACCTTGCTATACGATTAAGCTTAATATAAAAATATACTTTAAACGTTTATACACTTGTGAACTACTATTTTCCTTCCGATCCACCATACTTTTTGTTCGCTATTTCCCTTGTAGCTGGAATCGCCTGCGGTCGATCATTTGAAGTAACTTTACGCAATTTGGTTAACATTTGGTCAAGCAGTAAGTCCTCTCGCGTCATGCTGGAGCTAAAGAGTGCCAGTATCAAAGTCCCTTATCTAGGCATGACTATCAGTATTGCTGTTTTTATGTCAACAGGTCTAGAAGTATTTGGTTTTCCGACTCTATTTGGCTATATCATTGCGATTCCTCTCACCGTCGGTATTGCTCTTCTCGTTTGGCGACAACTGGGACAAATGTTGATTGAGCTAGAGAAGGGAGGCTCCGCAGCATTAGATCTGGATTCGTTTGAAGGTTAATTTATAAAACCCAAAAGAGTAATGGCGGCGCGAAGCGCCGCCATTACTCTTTTGGGTTTTATAAATTAACCTAAGTACAGGACAAAAATTTAATGGAGTTGAAGAAAGCCTCGGAATTGAGATGGATGTCAAAGATGAAGTGACGCAGGAAATCAAAGCCAAGACGAAAAATGCTCTTAGGTAAGCGACCGTGCTTTCTAGGTTTTAGGGGATTGAGCTGAGCAAGCCAAAGCCCTGAAGAAAAAGCCCAACATAAAGCGAGGGTGAGTAAAGCAATAAGTTTAGAAAGGCGTTCAGGGGCTTGAAGGTGAGTCGCCTCCAAACAAAAGCCACGAGATTTAAAACAACCAAACAAAGTCTCAATCGCCCATCATTTGTGCAACGCCACAAAATCAGCCTTACCCCACAACTCATGGGGATCTTCATAATAAGTAATCGCCTTTGGCATATCCCCCTCCAACCCATGCACCGCCAAATTCATCTTGGCAAGCCGAATCGTGCTCGATTTTTTCTCCAAACCTTTAAAGGTTAATGAGTGTGCAAAATAATCACTATAGGCAAGGCATGACGCAGGAAGATCAATCCCATTACAGGCATGAAATACTCATTACTGGCATAGTTGGAGTTAGACCTCAATATGTCAGCAGCACCCCATAGGCGCTTTTCAATTGCCTCAATATGTTCGAGTTGCACCATATTTAACCCTATAATTTACCGACATTAGCTTGATTAGGCTCTAGCATAACCATCGCTAAACCCATTCGATCCAAGATCGAGAAATAATTAGGTCAGCATCAGCAATTTCAAATTCAAAAAGTAGCAATAGATACAAAATACAGCAAGACAAAGATTCAGAAAGAATTAGGATTATCACCGAGCATAAAATCGACTATAGCAATGCAAGAGATAGCTAGGACAAATCAAAACCCAAAAGATGAGTGGCGGCGCGAAGCGCCGCCACTCATCTTTTGGGTTTTATGTCCTAAGCAAACCTTGCATTGCTATAAGTGCTGCCATCCGTCAAAGAGAATGGACTTGGTAAGAGAAAGAATATCTTGACATCAGCCTTTGCAAGTACCACGCTTACGACGAAATCAAGGCTTTTTTATCAAAAAGCAAAACCCTACAAAAAAATTTGCAGACGTGTCATGTTTTGCTATGATTAAATACCGCGCAACTAAACAGGTAAATTCTAGTAAATTTGTTTGTTTAGTTAAGCGAGGAGAGATGGCCGAGTGGTTGAAGGCGCAGCACTGGAAATGCTGTTTAGGGGTAACTTTAACGAGGGTTCGAATCCCTCTCTCTCCGTAAAATATAGCTTTTATAGCTATAGACACCTAAATCAAAGCCCAAATAGTGTGAGGTAGCTCGAAGCGCTACCTCACACTATTTGGGCTTTAAGCCCTAACAAGAACGCCAGTTCGACAAAAGCGAAAAATGGTAAGAATCGCTAAGCGATTCTTACCATTTTTCGCCATTTGCGGCGTGCTTCGCACGCCGCAAATGGCGATATCGAACTGACGTTAACAAGAATGGCGAAAGCTATAGCTAGCTATCAAACAAAAAAAAGGAGGTGTATAGCACCTCCTTTTTTTGTTTGATTAGAGTTCTAGACACT
This sequence comes from Pseudanabaena sp. CCNP1317, assembly GCF_034931345.1. NCBI lineage: Bacteria > Bacillati > Cyanobacteriota > Cyanophyceae > Pseudanabaenales > Pseudanabaenaceae > Pseudanabaena > Pseudanabaena sp. CCNP1317. The sequence continues at coordinate 61,896 of NZ_JAYGIF010000095.1, forward strand.
ATAGCCAATTGCCAACCAAGATAAAAGAAGCCCAAAAGTATGGGTGCTTCAGATCGATCTCTTGATTAAGTTGATTGAGAGAAACTTCTGGTAAATTGGGAATTCTTTGGATCTGGTTACCCTCAATTCTTACATCTCCTGTTAGTAGAGCGACTTGAGTTTGTTGCAAGGCGATCGCCTTACTTTGGGCATCGGGGTAATTGCGATAAAAAGATAGCATCAATGGTACTGTACCAGCATCACTTACTACCCAAAGTGATGCAAGCACACTTTTTGCGCCTTTTTGCGCTGCGACTCCACCTAGACCGAGATTTTTGCCGACAGCAGTCTGACAAGCACTCAGTGTCAGCATCTCAATTGGTTCAAAACCGAGATTGAAAGATTGAAGTTGATCGAGATATAGCCGCTCATTCCACATTTGAATGAATGCACCACTAATAGTGTTACTCACAAATTTGGCATGAGTGGCTAGATGCACGATGCCATAGTTTTTCTTTTTTCGCTGGGTCTTGATATTTTCAACGGTAAAGCTTTGGTTAAGAAAAGCATCGCCTTGTAAAACTTGTGTGGTGATTATATTAGCTTCCACTTCGACACTAGGTAGTGCCGACAACCCTTGCATAGCTTCGGTCAGACCCATTACCAGAATGCTGTTGCTTCGGCGATCTCTCAATTGCAAATTTACCATTCCCATAGATGGAACAGTCGCGATCGCATATTTCTGCACTAAAAAGTCTTTGCCATCATGTAAAGCCGCGATCGGAATTGCCCGCAATGGTCCATCCATTACAAAGATCAGCGTTTTGATATTAGCCGATTGTAAATCAGTATCAATTGGACGAATTATCCAATCGTATAGAGTTTGAGCAGAGGGTAAATAGTCTATCGAACTTACATCACGAATATTACCCACAAAATCTTCAGCCGCTGACATAATATCTAATTCATTGGCTTCTCGGACAACTTTACGAATTGGTTTGCCAGATGATGGTATCAGTAGTATCTCTAAGCGATCAGGGAAGATCACGGGATAAACTAAAGCAGTTGCACTCTCAGTAATCCGCTCAGAGCGAAGTAAAGCAGTCTGAGCCACACTGAGGCTCATAGGGATAGGATTAATATTTTCATTACTGTAATAGCGATGCTCGTCACTGTAGGATTGCTCGATCGCATATTGTGCATCTTCCAATTGGTTGCGATTAAAATAATCTCCAGCCCGCCGACGAGCCTCCAATCCTGCTGGTGCTTTGGTAAATCCGTTGGTTATTACACCACCTAGCAAGCGATCCCCCAGTCCACCACCCTCTGGGGAAAAAATTTCGGGGGAAGAATTTAAGGGTCTAGGACTTGCTGATGGAGTTGCTTGACCTAATGCTGCATTGTTGTGATAAGTAGCTCTGCGACCCAAAAATACTATTCCACTTAAAATCAGAACTAGCAACACTTTCCAACTAAGCGATCGCATTTTCATAACTTTCTTTCTCATTCTCTTACAAAAATTTCTGTACTAAAAAAATTCCAATCCATGACTAAAACATAAAAGTGGTGCGAATTGTGCCGATTGTAATTGTGTCACTTGTAGATGTGTGCACAGGATTAAATAGAAAGATCACTCCTGGGGTGATGTTGATATTGTCAGAAATTCGATAGCGATAAAAGAGTTCCACATGGGTGGTACTAGCTGGCTGAGAACCTACTGCACCAAAGGCAACTTCATTCAATCCAAGAGCACTCGGAAAGTTACCGATTGAAAGATTGCTGCTGACGATTTTGGGTGGTTGCCCAACGTAAATACCACCAAGGTTACCGCGCCCAAACAAATCGAACAAATTAAGATAGACCATCCAGTTTGTCGTTTCTACAGTTCCACTTCCAAAATTGACAGCATTGGATTTTGTATAACCGCCCCATGTGCCAAGTGTAAGGTAGGGACTAAGTCGCCAGTTAAGCGTTGCTCCGATCGCATCAGTCAGAAAATTTGCACCATCAGTGCTGATGAAACTATCACCAGAGGATATTTTTAAAAAGCCACCAGTCGTATAAGCATGGAGGTAATACAAAGCGACATCGATCGCATTAGTCGGTGTCAGTGTTAGCTGTCCTCCTAATGTGTAATCACTACCGAATAAGCCCCCACCATTGCCTAAGGTGGTTGGATTTGCGGGATCGCCTGCGGCATATGTACCCTGAAAACTGATGCGATCGGCAATTTGCCAATCAAAGCCCACACCTGCGCGACTCCGTCCAACGTCTAATATCGGATTGCGCTGAGCAAAATTCGATATTGGTCCCAAACCAGCACTTTCGACTCGATTAGGTCCCCGAAAAACAGTTGCTGGATTGACACCTTCCGTCCCAACGATAAGTACGGCATTATCTCCCACCATGAAGCGATAGGACAAATCAGAAAGCAAAAATGTACTTGCCGAATTACCCTCATAACTAAGACGAGTAAAGTTGTCTTGAAAAATATTACCTGAGTCCGTAGTCAAATTGGCAGCGCGCAGCCCGACTAAGAGTAAGCTCCGATTATGAAAATCAAATTGGGTCAGTAAACTAAGCTGTAGATTGTAACCCAAGGTCAGATTGGTCGAGGGATCGACTTCATCAGCAGTCAAGATTCCATCTCGAGGACTCAAGTCAGCCGAGTTACGCAATCGCCCCTGCAAGCCAAATATAGCCTGTCCATACAGCTTAGTTGTCGTTGAGAATTGCTGAGCTTCTAATTTTGAAGTTTTTGCTTCTAGCGTATCCACTCGCCCCCGCAATATCGCCAACTCAGCAGCAAATTCTTCTTGAAGTTTTTGAATAGTAGCAAGATCTTCTTTGCTAACCTTATCGGCTAAGCCTGTGGTAATAATTTCGTTGATTTTGTCCAAACAAGCATTCAAACCAGCCGCAAATTCGTAGCGTGAAAGTTTTTTTTGTCCGCGAAATGTAGCATCAGGATAACCCGTAATACATGCATAGCGTTCAACCAAAGATTGCACGGCAGTAAATGACCAATCAGTTGATCGCACATCACTCAATTGAGAAACTGATGTTACTGACTCCGAGTCTTTTGGATTTGTGGGTGAAAGAGTGCGAATGTTTTGAAGAGTTTCTTTAACATTCTGATCCGCTTTCTTTTCACTGCTAATTGTGGTAGCACGAGATTGTTGTGCAATAGTATCTGTGGGGAATCCTGTTAGTAAAAATCCACTAAATAACAACCATTTAACCCACCTCAAATTAGGTGTAATGTAGTGAACTCTTTCAATCGGATCAATCCGATTAAACATATTTGCTTTCTCCTTAAACTGAATAAACTGAGAGATACAAGTATTTATAACTATTTGTATCTTATAACCAGAAAATGAGACCTAATCAGTAAAAACTAATTGATAAAATTCAGTTTGTCATGCCTTTTAAAGAATTACAATTTATATATACATATCGACATAAGTATCTGAGCTTTAATTATGCCCAGATACTTATAGCATTTCTATTACATTTGTGCGATTAAATAATTCATGATAATGCATCTTAAAGATGTATTATCATGAATTATTTAGAATTGATATATATTGCTAATAATTCAAATTCAAAAATAATTTAGAATTGCTATAGTTAAAGTGTAAAGAAATGCAATTAATTACCATTTAGTATGCTTTATACCCCACCTTGGCATCTCACCAATGGTCTGCTAATGACCCTTTATACTGCTTTGCGGGTGAGTCGAAAATGGGAAAACTTCACAGTTGAACCAGAGCCTATTTATCAAGAGCATATTTTTACAGGTGCAAATGGTGTGCCGATCTTTGGTAAGTATGCAATTCCGCAAAATGCGAAAGGAACTATTGTTGGAACCTATGGCATCACTGGGGATTTGGATAATCAATGGTTTCTCAAGATTTTAGGGCGGAAGGCGATCGCTAAGGGATATGCTGTCGTTTTATTTGATTGGCGAGCGCATGGCAAAACTGCTGAGCTTTCACCAGCGCTAACCTCTGATGGTCTATATGAAGGTGAAGATTTTATTAGGATCGCCAATACCGCCAAACAATTAGGATGTCCATCACCCTTTTGGCTGACGGGCTATTCCCTCGGTGGACAATTGGCGTTATGGGGGATTAAGGCGGGAGAGGCGATCGCTAGCTGGGGGAGTGATTTAGATATTACATCTGCTGACATCGCAGGCGGAGCCGTCATTTGCCCAAGTGTTGACTCGAATCGATCGCTTACCTATTTGGTCAAAGATGAACTGGGTCGATTTCTGGAAAAGGCGATCGCCCGTGAATTGAAGAAACTAGGACGTGGCATGGCAAAAATGCATCCTGAATCAATTGATCGTGATGCGGTAGAGAGAGCAAACAGCATCTGGGGATTTGATAATGAATTGACGATCGCCAAATTAGGCTTTGACTCGGTGGAGGAATATTACGATGCAAGTTGTCCGTTATATTTCATGCCGCATTTGCAAAAGCCAACCTTGGTTCTTTATGCTGCGGATGACCCAATGTTTGACCCAACGATCATTGCCGATTTAGAAAAAATTGCTGAAGATAATCCTGCTATTAAACTCATGGTTACAGAACACGGTGGTCATGTCGGTTATGTTAGTAGCAAAAATTGCCAACACAAATATGGCGATCGCGATCGCTGGTGGGCTTGGAATCGAGTTTTTGAATGGATAGAATCTCAATCATAAAGATACAGCCACATATTGCTATGGGATATTAAAAATTTAAAGTTTTAGTCGTATCTTCTTGCTCTAGCCGCTCAAATTGCTCAACTGATTTCTGCTCTAGATCTACAAACCTCTTTAACTGCGAAAATACCCGATAGTTTTCTAAATTTATATCGACTAGATCGTTGTCAGCATTTTTCATTTTAATTAAGCTATAGTCTGTATCCTCATCGAAAATTGCTAAGGTGACATTCAAAACATCAAGAAAATTAATGAATGCGCGACATTCTGTTTCATCATATACGCTGTAAAACTTGAGTAATTCAGCGATATAGCTTTCCAAATAAAAACGAATATGCGGCAGAATCAGGACAATTTTCAGTAATAAAATTGTAGGGTTCAGAAAATTATCATATTCTAGTGATAACTGTAAAAATTCAGAAGGCTTGCGGCGTTCATTCAATAGCAAGTATTGCAAAACACGATTGCAAGTTGCATACAACAAACTAATTGGCATTATTTCTTCATCGCGATGTTCTTGAAAATGCTTTAATTTCTCCACAACTGTCAACCGCAACACCTCAGAAATTTCTAAATCATCTTGTGATATCCCAAGATAATTAAGTAATCTGATCTTGAATTCTAAGAAAGTTATATTCTGAATTTGTTCATAAAATTTCCTAGCAGCTTTTCTATAGTTTTCATTACCCTGCTTATTTAAGACTCTTTTAATTAAAAGTAGTACTCCATCACCCAAATTGGTTGGATTTGGACGTTGAGGATTTGTACCTAATCTTGAGTCAATACGCGCTGTATACATAGCAAGATCAAACTTAAATTGTTTCTTAATCTTGCGAGATAAATTTGCCGCATATTGGCGTTGTTCTAAAGGTTTTCTTGGATCGGCATATTCTGAAATGAGTAGATAGGAGGAAAAACGTTCACTCCAATTATGATAGCTCTTGCTTATGCCAGCTCGACCTGAGAGCGATCGCAGAGTATTATATTCTTCAGACTGAACAAATTTTTGTAGCCAATATCTTAACTTCTTTAATTTGTGAATTTTAGTAGGAATGCCAATAGAATCTGACAAAAAAAGATCAACTAGTTTTTGACAAGCATTAATATTTCCATTGATCGCCCAATTGTTATTAAGAATATAACAACAACGTAAAAGAGCGTACTTAAACTCATTCTCTTTATCATGAAATATGATTTCCCCTAAAGCGTAGTAAGCATTAACATTTTCAATCTCTTCATATTTAATAAATAGTTTCTCAAATTGACTTAATATTAATTCAGCTTCATAATGTTTAATAATTCCTAAAAAGAAATTATAAATATGTTGCTGAGCCTTCTCTATACTACCCGCTGTTATGTCAGTTACTGGCTCAGAGAAACGACTAAATTGATTTTGATTATTAAACTGTGACATGTCAATATTTGCTTGAACAAGAGTAAAAAATTGAACTTTAGATCAGACTATAGCAATTCTTAGCTTTTTATGGTTTGATGAATTAAGGGTTGGGTTTATCGTTACGTAAAGCTTATTCATCAACTATTTAGGACTGCCATACATTATACTAATCAACAAAAAATTCATCTAAACTTATTTCCTTCAAATAACTTATTGTTTTGGACAGGTTTCTAGTCGTTTGTCATTGAAGCTATTGGTTAAAAAGTTTAGAGTTTACAATGGTTGAGATTTATTTCCTTTGTCGAATTCAATATATTAAAGTTGCTATGTAAGTATTTAGTAATTTTCATTTAGTAATTTTCATTTAGTAATGCTATATAGCGTTTATCAGTCTGGTGAAGTACGGTTTTGTTTCCCCGCCGAAGGCGGGGAAACAAAACTTTGTACCTCGCTTGCTTGAAAACCGCTATATAGCGCTCCTAAATGAGTTGTAAGATTTTGAGTGATGTGAGAGTACGCCCCTTCGGGGCGCACTCTCACATCCTATTTAGGATTGCTATATATAGCATTTCAGTCTAGTGAAGCCTCCGCCAAAGGCGGGGGAACAAACCGTTGTACCTCGATTGGTTAAAAATCGCTATATAAGTTCAGCTTAATTAAGACTCAAAACCAGAGATAGTTTTGCCCGCGTAGTGGACAAAACTATCTTCTAGGCTTCTGGCTTATACCAATTCACAAAAGTGTGACCCACACTTTTGTGAATTGGTATAAGCCAAATCCAGTAAGGTTTTTTAAATTAAGAAATGGCTACGTCATTTCTTAATTTGGTATTACTTAAGCCTAGCTACTTAGTGAAAATTACCAATTAGCTTAGGTTTAAGTTGGGATAAAATCCCTTAGCCTACATAACGATCGCTAGGTCTTCGTTATAGCTTGTGAGATTTTTTTACTTACGACCACATGCTTAACTGAATAAAATCTACTTAGGAGAAACTTACTTCCATACGAATTATATTGAGTTGCATATGTTTGAGTCATGGTACTAAACGCTTATTTTTAAAGGTAAGTAGCTAGGTATAAGTAAGCTAAAAAACCCAGAAAGCTGTCCCACCCGCTACGCGGGCGGGACAGCTTTCTGGGTTTAGGTTTTAATTATGGTGCGCTACTTACGCATTTGGCGAAAAATGGGAAGAATCGCTTAGCGATTCTTCCCATTTTTCGCTTTCGTCGAACTGACGTTAATTTATTGGTAAATGTAACGTCAGTTCGATATAGCAATCCTAAATGGGTTGTGAGAGTGCGCCCCGAAGGGGCGCACTCTCACAACTCTCCAAATCTTACAAATCATTTAGGAGCGCTATATAAATATGGCAATGCAAAAACCACAACAGTAAAAGCCTCGCGAAGCAAGGCTTTTACTGTTGTGGTTTCTAGAGAGGTTTCGCGCCGCGAAACCTCTCTAGAATTTAAAATTAACCCGAACTGAGGTTACGTAACTTTTTCAAAGCTATAGAATCTCCAAATGTTGTTGCTACTTGAAGATTTACTATTTGATCGCTATTTTCAGGGTAAAAGTATTTGTCAAATTTTGCCAAGTTTAACAAATAGGTTGCATAAGTCTGTATAAACCCTAAAATTACTTGAGAAATCTAACCGATAAATTAAGATGCCTGCTTTTAAAATTTTTGATAACGATATTGATTTTGAAACTCTTCAAGAATATCTTGGCTGTGAGGCGATCGCCATTGATACTGAAACTATGGGATTGATTCCCAGACGCGATCGCCTATGTTTAATTCAAATTTGTAATGACGATGAAACTGTAAGTTTAGTCAGAATTGCACAGGGTATCAAAGATGCGCCCAACCTTAAGTATTTGTTTGAATCGCCTGAAGTTAATAAGGTCTTTCATTTTGCAAGGTTTGATGTAGCGATGCTGGAAGCCCATCTCGGCATTGCCACGCATCCAATTTTCTGCACTAAAATTGCTAGCAAACTGGCTAGGACATATACCGACAAGCATGGTTTAAAGGAATTGGTCCGCGAACTTGAAAAGATTGAACTAGATAAAACTTCGCAATCATCAGACTGGGGAAATGTTCAAGTTCTGTCAGAAGCCCAACTACAGTATGCAGCTAATGACGTTCGATATTTATTATCTGTTTATCGAAAACTAATTGATATGCTGATTCGAGAAAATCGCTATGATTTAGCGAAAGCCTGCTTTGCCCATATTCCTACCCTTGTTTATTTAGATTTACTAGGATATGCGGATGTTTTTGCCCATTAGTGAAATAAAGCAGACTCACAACAATATCTTGATTTTATGAATGTTATAAGGACTTTCTAGGGATGTATTGTACTTTTGGCGACTACAGTCAAGATCAAAAAATGCCAAAAATAGTTCTACTATAAATAACTTCATTAAAACAAGTATTTTTTGATCGATCACTATTTTCTTAACTATGCAACATCACTCTATCAAAGGATTTCGAGCCAGCTTTCTAGATGCGATCGCTGATCCATTCTATGCCCCAGAATCTGATTGTATCCGCTACTTTTCCGATGGTTTGCTGATAGTTGAAAATGGCAAAGTCAAAGATTTAGGTAACTACCAAGATCTGCAAGCTAAATATGTAGATCTTCCAATTACAGAGTATCGTGATCGCCTAATTGTCTCAGGATTCATTGATACGCATATTCATTTCCCACAGACAGAAATGATTGCTTCCTATGGCGAGCAGTTATTAGAATGGCTAAGTACCTATACATTCCCGACAGAGCGAAAGTTTGCCGATCGCAACTATGCCCTAGAGATTGCCTCTATTTTTCTCAATGAGTTATTGCGAAATGGAACTACAACTGCCTTGGTATTTACCGCAGTATTCCCACAATCAACGGATGCTTTTTTTGAAGAAGCACAGCGTCGTAATTTGCGGATGATTGCTGGCAAAGTAATGATGGATCGTAATGCTCCAGAGTTTTTAAGAGATACAGCCTTATCTTCGTATCTAGAAACTAAGCAGTTAATTGAGAAGTGGCATAAGTGCGATCGCTTACTTTATGCTGTTACCCCAAGATTTGCGCTGACATCAACCCCAGAACAATTAACTAATATCAGTAAACTTTTGCAGGAATATCCTGATGTTTATTTACATACGCATCTTTCAGAGAATGTAAAAGAAGTAGAAGCGGTTGTTGCTGAGTTCCCTGAAAGCGATGGTTATCTAGATGTCTACGATCGAGCAGGTTTAGTCACTGAAAGATCGGTATTTGCTCATGGAGTCCAACTTACCGATCGCGAATTTACCAGATTATCAGAAGCAAAATCGGCGATCGCCTTTTGCCCAACTTCTAATCTATTTTTGGGGAGCGGACTATTCAAATTAGAGAAAGCTAAATCTTCAGAAACTCCTGTGAAAGTTGGCTTAGGAACCGATGTCGGTGCAGGAACTAGTTTTTCAATTTTGAAAACTGCTAGTGCAGCTTATCAAGTTGCTCAATTGCGATCGCAAAAATTATCAGCGTTTCAAGCACTATTTTTAGCGACTTTGGGGGGAGCAAGAGCGTTATGTCTTGAGGATAAATTAGGTAATTTTGAAATTGGGAAAGAAGCTGATTTTGTGGTGCTAAATCTGCACTCAACACCAATTATGGCGTTAAGAAATCAATCTTCAGAAGCGATCGCCCCAACACTTGCCGAAATCTCCGATCAACTATTTGCGACGATCATTATGGGCGACGATCGGGCGATCGCCGCGACTTACATCATGGGCAAATTAGCTCACGAAGCATAAAGGGCGCGTTGCGCCCTTTATGTTGCCTAAAACTCTGCACTTTGAGGAAATCGAGGAAAGGGAATTACATCTCGAATATTTCCCATGCCTGTAATGAACTGCACTAGACGCTCAAAGCCAAGCCCAAAACCAGCATGAGGCACAGTGCCATAACGACGTAAATCTAAATACCACCAATAATCTTCAGGATTTAGACCAACACTGCGAATTCTGGCTTCCAGTACATCAAGGCGTTCTTCACGCTGCGAACCGCCGATAATTTCTCCAACTCCCGGAGCGAGAATATCCATAGCTCTTACAGTTTGGCGATCGCTGGCGGTATCTTCATTCACCCGCATATAAAATGCTTTGATTCCCAGTGGATAATCCATGACAATCACGGGCTTTTGAAAATGTTCTTCGGCTAAAAAGCGCTCATGTTCCGATTGCAGATCTAATCCCCACGAAACGGGAAACTCAAAGGTTTTACTACATTTTTCGAGAATGGCGATCGCCTCTGTATAGGTAATTCGCTCAAATTTTTGATCAATGATTTTGCGAGCATTGGTCATTACTTGATCATTTACCCGTTCTTGGAAAAACTCCATATCTTCTGGGCAAGTTTCCAAAACATAATTGAAAATATATTTGAGAAAATCTTCGGCTAGATCCGCATCACCTTCGAGATCGCAAAAAGCGACCTCTGGCTCAATCATCCAAAACTCAGCAAGGTGGCGGGAAGTATTTGAGTTCTCAGCGCGAAAAGTAGGACCAAAAGTATAGACGTTAGAAAAGGCGGTTGCCATGATTTCGGCTTCTAGTTGACCACTGACTGTCAAAAAAGCTGGCTTTCCAAAAAAATCTTGGGTAAAATCAACAGGCTTACCCGCCGCCGCTACTTTATTTAGGTCAAATGTGGTGACCCCAAACATCTCGCCCGCACCTTCACAATCGCTAGCAGTGACAATTGGTGTATGTACCCATAAAAACCCCCGTTCTTGAAAAAATTTGTGAATTGCAAAGGCACAAGCATTTCTCACGCGAAATACAGCCCCAAACATATTTGTACGGGGACGCAAATGCGCGATCGTGCGAAGAAATTCGATCGAGTGACGTTTTTTTTGCAAAGGATAAGTCTCAGGATCGGCAACACCAAAAACAGCGATCGCTGTAGCTTGCATTTCCACCCTTTGTCCTTTGCCCATGGACTCAACTAAAGTCCCAGTCACCTCAATCGACGTACCTGTAGTGATTTGCTTAATTAGAGTTGCATAGTCATCAATCGTTTGCGGCAAAACTATTTGAATTCCCTGTAGCGATGAACCATCATTTAGTTCTAAGAAAGTAATTCCCTTCCCTTCACGCTTTGTCCGTACCCAACCACGAACAATATAGGACTGACTAGTTAGACCGCTACGTAATAAATCGATGATTCTTGCAGATGACATACGCTAGAAATAATTGCTAGAAATAACTGTGAATAGTTTGTAGAGCAATGAAATCAGCGATCGCATAGCTCAGGCAAGTATCCTAACATTTTGGCGGATGGTACTGTCAGAAATCTGAGATGCCCCCCTTCAGAAAAATACCCTAAATACCCCTAAATATCCCTAAATACCCGTAAATATATAGTTAAACTCTCACTAATCAAAAAGTAGTACTTGAAAAGTGAATACACTTAAACCGAACTCAAAAAACAGAATAAAAAATTAATATCTTAAAAACCTTATAATTAAACGAAATCACAATGACTCGTCTTCAAGCGAACTAATTCTGATAAGCCATTTCTCGAATTAAAGGCAGACGATTGCTGATGTAGTTGCTGAGATCATTTTGTTGATGGGAGTCAAGCGATGAGCGTTGCTGAACTTGATCAACCAACCAGCTCATCAGTCCATCATCATCAAGATTTAGGAGTAGATTTGGCTGTGCTTGGCTAACTGAATCCCAGAAGAGGCGTATGATAGCAGGTGTCATGACGATTACCTTTAACCTTAATATTGTTCTAACATTTTATAGGTTAATACATTTACTAGTTAGTAATGTCAAAAATCACACAAAATGAAATAAAAGACACCTCTCTTAAGATTGATCGATGAATATTGATTAAAATCGATCAAAAAATATACAAAATGCATCATAAGTTGATGATTAGTTTATTCTCACCATTTTTTTGCTACAGAGGTATTTTTTATGGCTAGACAGGTAGAAATTTGGAACGATCGCGCTGAAATTGCCTCAAGAGCATTGCTATTGTGTCAGATTGCCTATGATGAAGCAATTTCTAAAGATGCACGCTTTACCATTGTTGCTGCAGGTGGTAGTACACCCCGTGTTTTGTATGAACTCTTAGCAAATAAAGAATGGGACTGGTCAAAGGTACATGTTTTTTGGGGAGATGAGCGCTATGTACCTGTTAGCGATCCGCAAAGTAATGAGGGGATGACTCGTCAAGCATGGCTGAATCATGTCGCTATTCCTGAGTCAAATATTCATGCAGTGCCAACTGATGCTACTGATCCTGCGATCGCCGCTGCCCAATATGAGCAGCATATTCAAGAGTTTTTTGGTGTCAGTGCAGGAGCATTTCCTCGATTCGATCTGATTTTGTTGGGAATGGGGGACGATGGACATACAGCCTCGCTATTTCCACATACTAAGGCTCTCAAAGTTGGCGATCGCCTTGTAACCGTCGGCGAAAAAGATGGTCAACCGCGCATCACGATGACTGTTCCTTTGATTAATCAAGCGAAAGAGATTATTTTCATGATCGAAGGTGCAGCTAAGGCAAAAGCTTTAACTGCGGTGTTAGCTCCTCAAGGTGATGTTAATCAATATCCATCACGACTGATTACTGGTAATACTATTTGGCTATGCGATCGCACAGCTATGAAACCCAAATAATTGATGGTGGCGCTTTGCGCCACCATCAATTATTTGGCTGTTAAGATATTTTGCTAAATAAAAAACGTGTCTAAACTAAATTCTGAGCAGTATGATCGCCTAAGACGTGAAGCTAAATCCCCCTATCGTGGACTCCGCGTATTTATTTATATAGCCTTTGCAGGATCGGGATTTATTGGAGCAGTGATCTTTTTCGCGAGATTAATTGCTGGAAATGGAGATTTGGAAGCCAATCTAGGAAACTTAGCTTTACAAATTGGAGTATTGGCTTTAATGATTTGGCTATATCGTATTGATCGCAGCAAAAAAAAATAAGAATTAGTGGTGCGGCGCGAAGAGCCACTAATTTCTTGGGGTTAAAGATATAAATTTATGAACTTGAACTTTTTTGAAAGTATTATGTCAATTGCTATAATGTCTAAATAATTTTAATTTTGATTTCTTTGCAATTCCCAAAAAATTTGCAATTAGTCTAAACTGAATATTTTTTAACCTTAGAAACACTTCAATTTCATATTAGGTTTGGGACGGCTTGATATGCAAAGTTGCAAAAATGCAATAGAGGAACTGGTAATTGCAGAAATTGATTTACAAATCTCTCACTTACCGCAATACCGACGCGATCAGATTAATTTAAGTGAAGTCGCAGCCTATGCGCTCAATCGCCTGCCACCGATGTATGCCACATCGAAATTAGGATGGCTGAGGCAGCGCAAAAAAGCCGCCACCGAAATGCGATCGCAAATTGAATCGGCAGTGCGTCGGGCGCTCGTGAGTGTGAAACCTGACGCATTAAGAGATGTAAGACCTCTGCCATCACAGGAAGTAGCCAGTCATGCGCGATCGCTTGCTGCGCTCCAACAAATTTTAGGCGCAGAAAATGCCTCTTGGAAAGATATTCCCACGGCGCTAGAAAATGCCTTGATGACAGTCAAACTTAAAAGTGCCGTTAGCAATACCTACATGGTTACAGGTAAACGCGATGCTGCTGGTCGAGATGAAACTGCTTTTGGTCGTAAACCACCTGAAATTTCTTGGAAAGGTAGACAGGTTCAAACATCAATCAATCCTAATCGGGATGAGCAGAAGGCTAAAGATTTTCAAACCTACATGGTGGATGTCAATTATCAATTTAGTAATGTACTAGAAAAATTAGTATTGTCGCTTGCCTATCACCAAATTCAGAAGTTACATCCTGCGATCGCTGAAACCGTCGATTTAGGAGAGGCTACTGCCTATGTATTAAATCGATTACCTCCAATGTATGCAACTTCAGAAAAAGGCTATAAATCACTGAGACTAAGAGCGCGCGAAGTTTATGGCAAAGAAGTTGTGGCTGTCCTCAAAGAGGCGATCGCTGTATGTGTAGAATCTCCAAATTTAGAAAAAATTCCTCTACCTTTGGCTCGTTTTGAAGCAGAACTGGAAGAGTCCCTTGAGCAAGTGAGTTGGATTTTGCAACGTGATGATATTAATTGGCGTAATGCACCATTTATCGTTGAGGAATGTCTATATAAAGTTGTTAACAATGAAATGGAATGGCGTAAACGCAGCGATCATAACTATCCATACGCTACATAGAGTAATACCCCGCACTCCGTGCGGGGTATTACTCTGATTATCTTGATGGGCTATATTTCATGATTTGTGGTATTGACTGCTTAGAGTTAATTAAGCTTGAATTGTTTACGTTATATTTACCAATACATTTCTTCTTAGGATACCTTTCCATTAATTGATCTAACATTGCTAATCGCTCTTGTAAAGCCTCTTTATCATTAGGATTTACATCAATCCATTTGGTGTATGCATCAAGAGCATCATACCAATAAAGATTTTTTGCAAAGATTCTCGCTTTCTCTAAATGTGTAGAAGCAGCTTGTACTTTCTTGATGACTGAAGGATTACTTTCTCGCTTGACAATTGCTCTAATGTCTATTTGATTAGTAACATCGCTCTGGTCATGACCGCTAAGTTGCATATAACGAATATGCCAACTGTAGGTTTTATTTACTTCAAGAGCAGGAGCCTTGGCTGGAAGCTCAAATCGATATAGACCAGACTTAACTTTAGGAGTTACTTCTGACCGAGAACGAAAAATTGATTTTGCATTCCGAGCAAATCCATCTCTCACGAAGAAATCTACATAAAAATTATTGCTATAACCTACTTGCGTTGAATTTTTAGATGCTAGTGATTTATGCTCGATATACCAATAAAAAGTTGGACGTTCTGAAAGTGTTCTTGCACCGTCGTCTGGAGCAAGCAAATCTATAGAAACAAGGTTAGTTAAATCTGCACATCTGATCTGTTCTCTTTGAGATGAACTTTGGACTATTCCTAAGCCATAAGAACTAATGCTTTTTGACTGTCCTAAAATTGGGGCGCACCAACTAACTGCGCTCAGCAATATTGTCACCAAGACTAATTTAGGGTATTGGAATAGCGATCGCCAAATGTAAAGTTTCATCTTTACTTATTTCCTAATAGTAAATATAACCTTTTATAAGCAAGCGAGGGACAAAGGTTTGATTCCCCGCAGAAGGTGGGGAATCAAACCCGTACTTCACTAAACTAATAAACGCTATATTCTTTATTTACTAACTACTATTGGCAAATTATACCAATTTAAAACTTTTACCTAAATAAGTAGTCATAATTAAATATAAACCTCAAAAACTTGTACAGCTTGATAAGTAAGTTATACAGGTTTTAAATTTGTTTCTTAATTACGCCAAATCACTTAGATATAGTTGAAAACCAGAAGAGGAATGGTGGCGCGAAGCGCCGCCATTCCTCTTCTGGTTTTTTATTTTTCCTAACTAATACCCATTTATGAAAGTATGACAGTACTTTTATGAATTAAAAAACAAACCCCAAGAATTAGTGATGCGGTGCTTTGCACCGCACCACTAACTCTTGGGATAAGGAAGTATATGGGTTTATATTGTTCCCGATCGCAGCTTAGTCCAAAGATCTTTATATTGTGTAAGTGTTGATGGAGACAAAGGAGCGATTAACTCACTTTTAGCGAGGATATCTTGTGAGAAAAACTTGATCGGATCAGCTTTGACACTAGCGGGAACTTGATCTAACTCACTAGATGCGCTAACTGCCTCAGACAAAGATGTAATTTGAGCGGCAATCTCAGGCGTTAGACAAAAATTTATCCATTCCGCCGCCGCGATCGCGGCTTCGCCCTTAGGTATTACCCAAAGATCACTCCAGAGAGATGTGCCATCTTGAGGGATGACTACTCTCAGATTAGGGTTTTGCCTTTGGGCTTTATGCATATCACTCGTCCACCCCACTGCGGCGAATGTATCGTCTGCTAATAGAGACTGCAAATAATTATCAGAAGAATAGGTTAAGACCTGCGAGTTAAGGCTTTTTAGTTCTTGCGTCAGTGTGGCGAAAACATCTTGACGTTCAACTAAGTTTTCTAGTTGATAGGATTGCCCCATCTTTTTTAAAACTAAGCCAATTACTTCACGGGCATCGTCGGGTAGGGATAGTTTTAGTTTTAATTCTGGTCGCCATAGGTCTGACCATTGAGTAATCTTAAATTTCAGTTTGTCACTACGGTAGGCGATCGCCGTTGCACCCCAGCGATAGGGAATACCCCAGACTTGATTATTGCGCGTCACGCTTTGTTGCCAGAGGGGAGATAGTTTTTGCCATTTCGGAATTTTTTCTAACAGATCAGGCGTGATGGGTTGGATTAAAGAATTGGCGATCGCTTGATCTAGCCAACTATCACCAATACTGATGAGATGCGGTGCTTTTTCTTTAGCAACATTGGGATAGTTTTGTAGTTCTTGCCAAAGCTTTGAGGGTGCATTTTCGGCTTTAAATTCAATTTTTATTTTAGAGGCGGACTCAAATTGATTAATAACTTTACTGGGTATGGCTCCTAACATACCTAGAATCCGTAGGCGATCGCGCTGATCAAAAGGATTTGATAATTGACATCCCCCAAGAGTGGCGATCGCCGCCCCACTTACAACTAAAAACTTACGTCTATCCATGACCTAATTTTATACCCATATCCTATTAATACCAAAACACAAAATGGCATAGCCATTTTGTGTTTTAAAACCCTTGCTAGGTTTGGTTTGCAATTTACAAAAACAAAGCGGCGCAAAGCGCCGCTTTGACCCACAAGCAATTAAAAAAGGAGCAAAGCTCCTTTTTTATAGCTGTCGCCAAGTGTATGAGGACATAAAACCCAAGAAGAGAATGGCGGCGCTTCGCGCCGCCATTCTCTTCTTGGGTTTTGCTTTTGTCCTAACACAATCGACGGCAGCTATAATTGCTTAGTTTTTACTTTACAAATGGACGCATCAGCAAATAACCAGCGCCAAACGAAGTTAGCACGATCGCTATGATCGTTGCAGTTAAGACCCAACCACTTAAGCCTGTAGACTCATTTGCCTCCTCCATCGACTCAGTGCGAAGAGGTCGAGAAGATATTTCTTCACGAATTTCTAACTTAGGCAATACCTTTGTTTTTGGGGTCGATGTAGGAGCAGGGGCTTCAAAGGCTGCAAAAGAACTATCGTAATATAAAGCTTCACTAGACATTGAATCGCTATCAATGGGTTGTACTGGCTCAGTAGCAAGTTGCCTCGCCCTAGAAATTGCTTCTTGGATAGCGTTGGTTGTTTGCTGCACAGCAACTTTACGAGGACTAACCTGTGTGGGCTTTTCTACAGAGCGCGGCTTAGCGGCAGGAGGACGACCTTGAGGTTGAGGATTACTTCTGGATGGTGCAGTATTAATTTGTGAAGAAGCACGGATACCTGCTAACACATCAGTTAGCTTGGAATCAGGTAAATTAGACTGGGTGAGAATTGCTTGAACTCGATCAGTAGATTGGGCGATCGCTTCAAACTCTTGCAAGAGCATTTGATTTTGCTTAGTTAGTTGCTCATTTTGCAACTGAAAAAATGAGAGCTTTGCTTGAGTAGATTGCAACTCCGCAGCCAGTTCTCGATACACAGTCACAGGTACTGAGGCTTGATAACCAGATTGGGCGGTCTGATAACCAGATTGAGAAGTTGTAGGTTTAAAGACTGGATTGGCTTGCATAGGCGACAGCACCGAAGACCATAAAAATTTAGTCGAGACTATACCATATGATTTACTACTTTTTTGCACTAAAATCCAAAACATAGTTGGAGAGCTAAGCTCACCAACTATGTTTTGGATTTTAGTGCAAAGCGAGAGTCAGCTAGTACAAACCAAAAAACCAGAAGATAAGTGGCGGCGCAAAGCGCCGCCACTTATCTTCTGGTTTTTCGTCCTAAGCAAAACTTGCTTTGCTATAGCCGCCCAATTTGTTTAGTTTGCCAATTTTAAAGCTTTAAAGCCATGCTTTTATTACAATTCAGTACTTCCCACTATTGCCGTAAAGCTAGGTTGGCTCTTGGCTATAAGCAAATTCTCTATCAGGTTGAAAATCTCACTCCCGCTTTACATATTTTAAGAGTTAAGCCTCTTTCAGGCTCAAAAACCGTACCTGTACTATTGCCTCAGCAAAAAAACTGTCCTGCCGTAGTCGCCGACTCCACCGAAATTATTCGGTTTCTGGAAGCCTATCAACCTGATCCACCACTGTATTTGGAAGATGATATGCAACAAAAAGAGGCTTTACGATTGGAAGATTATTTTGATGAATTTATTGGTACGGCGGCGCGGTTTGTTTACTATCAGTTTCGCGCTAACGAGGGCAAACAGATCGATCCTTCTTGGATGAGTCAAGCTGTGATTGCGATAGTCCGATCGCAATATGGCATTAATGCTAATTCGGCAAAGATTGCTGCTCAGAAAATTGCCGATGCGATCGCGATGCTCAGTGAATTTTGGCAAGATGGCTATCTGGTAGGCGATCGCTTTAGTGTTGCCGATTTGACTGCGGCAGCTTTGCTGTCGCCATTGGGTTTAATTCCTGCTTATCGGCAAAGTTATCCTTGGCTATTTGAGCGCATTACCGAAATTCATCAGTTTTGTAATGAACCATTACCCAAAAATTGGCAAGCTGGACTTGATGGTTTATCAAGTTATAGCAATGCAAAAGTTAACTAGTACAAACCAAAACCCAAGAAGACGAGTGGCGGTGTGAAGCACCGCCACTCGTCTTCTTGGGTTTTATGTCCTAAGCAAAACTTGCTTTGCTATAAGGTAGTGAACAAGATGTCAAGGGTGGCGCAAAGCTCCGCCCTTGACATCTTGTTCACAAAAGCGGGGCTTTTAAATTTCATTACTTTTGAGATTTTGTGCTTAAACATTTTCGGTGTTAACTGATTGATGTTAACTTAGAGAATATTTAAAAAGTCTAAAAGCTGAATTTTTCCAATACTTCAGAGTCTAAAAAACAGGTTTTCAGATAGGTTGTTAAAGGCGATTAGTGCGAGTAGTTTTATGACTGTCAATGTTAGCGAATCTTTGTTTGAGCAGATTCTCGAATATCTTCGAGCAAGAACTGAAGCCAGCGATCGCCTTGCTGAAAGCTTGCTCAAAAAACTTGAGACTCTGACATCTAACAGCACCATAAGTTCTGTTACTAAGTCCAATAGCGATCGCGACGCTGATCTAGAATTGCAGTTTGGACAAAAACTATTTGAAGCTTGGAAAGAGCTAGCTGACCTACAAGTGGGAGAAAACTATTGGAGTTATCCTGTCATGTTTGAGGACATTGCCGAAGCAATGGAAATATCTGTTGATCGCTTTGTGCAGTATCTATCAAATGTTCAGATTGGCAGTTTGCAGCTTATTCAAGGTCGTGGCTACAACTATCAGGTAAATGGACAGCAATCTGCTTCCTTGACTTTCCATTCTGCCCCAACTCTCAAAAAAGCAGCGATTCCCAATGTTGCTGATAAAAAACAAGGTGCGGATCATAAATCTCTAAGCAAAACTTTTAAAGTAGGGGATCTCGTAGTTGTAAATGCTAATCGTCAACAGTATGCCAACCATAAAGGTGTCGTTGAGCAGGTAATTAGCGTTAGCTGTCGTGTCAAATTAGACAATGGCTGGACTGCCTTTTTACCTAATCATTGTTTGGATCACATTCCATAAATTGCAAAAGGGGTGCTAAGCGCCCCTTTTGCAATTTATGGAAGAGTCGGGGCGTGACTCTCACCAGACTATAGACCTAATATAAAAAGCATTGAGAATATGACCTTTGAAGAAGCGATCGCTCAGTTTAATAGCGGTGATTATTATGCTTGTCATGACACCTTAGAGGCGATTTGGAATGATGCTTGGCAAAGCGATCGGGCTTTTTATCAGGGTATTTTGCAAATTGCCGTTGGTCTATATCATCTCAAAAATCAAAATTGGCATGGTGCGGCAATTCTCTTGGGTGAAGGTACGAGTCGTTTACCAGCCTATCTTCCTAATTATCAATCCATTGATGTGGAAACTTTATTGGAAGATAGTTTAGTCATCTTGCGAACAGTGCAACTGAGTGGAAAAGAAGGTATTGGGAATCTGTTAAAAAGCCTTGAAAATGGAGATTTGAAAACTCCTAAAATCTATATGCTCCTAAGAAATTAGAGCGATTTTTCATCTATATCTTTACCTATATCTATAGATCGTCAAACAAACCTCCAAAGATTTTGGATTTTAGCGCCAAGCGCTGTAAAAACCTTACTGGCATGGATTTTTTAATTTTCAAATGAATATACTTCCATTTGAAAACTGCTTTGAAAACCGCTACAAATGATAAGGTCTTGCTTCACTTCTATTCTTCTGGTTTTTATCTATGACTTGGGAACTCTCTGATCTGCTACGAGCGATCGCCACCACTATTGTGATTGGTATTCATGCTTCTCATCACTGGTGGTTTGGAGTAAAGGATGTAACTACTATCACTCCTGAAATCTTTATTGATACGATCATTAATCAAGTAGGTCGCTTTACCGTACCGTTATTTGTGATTTTGTCAGGTTTTGCCCTAGCTAAATCGGAAGAGAATCACCCATTTAATCTAAAAATATTTATCCAACGCCGCCTCTGGCGAATTGTACCGCCCTATTTTCTATTTACTTTATTCAACATTGTCGGGCGATCGCAGTTCCTTACAGCAAATTGGCTAGAGCGAGGAAAACAGATTTGGCAAGCTCTCTCTACGGGTATGGGTGACTATCACCTCTATTTCCTTGGAATTATCTTCCAATGCTACATAGTTTATCCATTACTACGCCGCCTTAAATTTTCTCAGCAAAGACTAATTGGATTAATTCTCATTACTTTTGCTCTGTTGAGTTTGCGATGGGGATCGGCAATCTTTGGATGGCTACCAAATATGACATACTTTCTGCCCAACGGCGATCATGTAATCTATTGGCTATCCTACTTTCAAATAGGAATTTGGTTAGCTAAAGATCACGGTTGGACTAGTCTATTTGTGACAAATTGGCGATCGCATTCATGGGGATATTTATTTGCGATCGCTGCATCTGTGGAATTAAGTGAATTCTATTGGACAGCAATATTCAAAAAATCGGCTGAAGCAGTCGGTCATTATATCCGTCCAACTGTGCTTTTCTTGACTTTCTCTTTCTTGTTATGGTCAATTTCTTGGCGAAATCCAGAATCTAAAAGTGAGAGTCAGAGATTTTTACCGTCTCCCACTTTTGGAATTTGGCAAGCAATTCAACCGCATATTAAGACATTATCTAAGGCAAGCTTTACTACTTATCTAGTTCATGTTTGGGTGCTACGGGCGATCGCTCCCCTCGAAATAGTTGGAGGAATCCTATTTGTTCCATTGGCAGCAAGCTTGTCTTGGTTGGTTGGTCTAATCCTATGGCAAATTTCAAGGCGTTGCACATATTCATAATCTTCATCATTCCAATCTACTAAATACCAATCCGCTAAATAGCTAGGCATAATTAAACCCTATAGCAACGCAAGAGATAGATAGGACAAATCAAAACCAAAAAGATGAGTGGCGGCACGAAGCGCCGCCACTCATCTTTTTGGTTTTATGTCCTAAGCAAAACTTAAATCACTGCGACGAAGATTTTTGCGCCCGCTACGCGGGCGCAAAAATCTTCGTCGCAGTGATTTTGTTGGTTTTTCAATTTTTTTCTAAAAATCATAGACAAAATATCTCACATAGAGTTATGATTGTTAATCGTGACTAAAAACAGAAACTAAGAGAAATAAGTCAAGAGCTTACTTCCTTAAGTCTGAGTCATGCATTGGTATAGCGATCTAAAGAAACTTAAAAGTCTTTAACCTATAACAACCAACCCAAGAGATTGTGTTTCTCACGTCTAGTATCTAGTCTAGACATCTTCTGTAAGTCGTCTCGAAGTCCATTAAACAGCCTTCAAAACCCATACTTCTTACTAAGATCGAAACCGATCTCTTTTGAGCCTGTCAAAAATCGGCAGAACACATCTGCGCGAAAATTTGAAAGTCAAGCAAGCGGAGCTAATTTTAATGACTGTCGGAATTCTCGGCACAAAACTTGGGATGACCCAAGTATTCGATTCGGATGGCAACGCTGTTCCTGTAACAGTTGTTCTTGCTGGTCCCTGTACAATTACCCAAGTTAAAACTGAAACTAAAGAAGGCTACAAAGCTATTCAAGTCGGTTACGGTAAGACTCGTGAAAAACTCCTCAGCAAGCCAGAGTTAGGACATTTGAAAGTGTCAGGTGCTGAGCCTGTAAAACACCTCCGTGAATATCGCCTCGATAACGTTAGCGATTTCACAATTGGTCAGACTCTAGACGTAAGTCAATTCAAGGATGGCGACATCGTTGATGTGATTGGAACTAGCATTGGTAAAGGTTTCGCTGGTTATCAAAAGCGCCACAACTTTGGTCGCGGTCCGATGGCTCACGGTTCTAAGAACCACAGACAACCTGGTTCGACTGGAGCAGGTACTACCCCAGGTCGTGTTTATCCTGGTAAGCGCATGGCTGGTCGTCTTGGCGGTAAGCAAATCACCGTGAAGAAGCTAACTATAGTCAAAGTCGATGCAGCGAACAATGTGTTGCTAATTAAAGGAGCAGTCCCTGGCAAGCCTGGCGCATTGCTTAACGTCATTCCTACCGTAATTATCGGCAAGGCTAAATAAAGGCGCAAGTAAAGGCGCGAAATAAAGACTAAGTAATTTGTTCGTGAGATCGAGAGAATATAAGTTATGCCTACAGTAATAGATTGGACAGGGAATGAAGTTGGTGAAGTAAGCCTAGAGTTGCGTGTTGCTAAAGAAGCAAGCGCAAAGGGTTTAGTTCATCGCGCCCTTGTCAGACAGTTAGCCAATGCCCGTCAAGGCACAGCCAGCAGCAAGACTCGCGCTGAAGTTCGCGGTGGTGGTCGTAAGCCTTTTAGACAAAAGGGTACAGGTCGCGCCCGTCAAGGTTCGACAAGATCGCCTTTGACCCGTGGTGGTGGAGCAATCTTTGGGCCTAAGCCTAGAGATTACGAAACCAAGATGAATCGCAAGGAGCGTCGTCTTGCCCTTCGTACCGCATTCATTGGTCGTACAGCAGATTTGATTGTCGTTGAAGATTTTGCCATAAATCTTACTCAGCCCAAGACTAAGGAGCTATGTCAAGCACTTGAACGTTGGGGTGTGACTGTTGGCAAAAAGACGCTGATTATCACCGATCGCAAAGATGAAAACATTGTTCTTTCTGCACGTAATATTCAGAACCTACAATTGCTTGCGGCTGATCAGCTAAACATGTTCGACATTTTGAATGCTGAAAAAATTGTGGCAACTCGCTCGGCGATCGCCAGAATTCATGAAGTGTATGGTGGCGATGCAAAGTTAGCAACAGAGATCGTTACGGTCGAAGATGCAGAATAACGGAATCTAAGTAGAAGAAAGAAACAACATGGCTAAGATCCCTACCGAATTCGATCCCCGTCGCTTGCCCGATATCATTCGTCGCCCTCTGCTCAATGAAAAGGCAACCCGACAACTAGAAAGCAACAAATATACATTTGATGTTTTTCATGATGCTACTAAACCTGAAATTAAGGCAGCTATCGAAAGCCTTTTCTCAGTTACGGTCAAAAAAGTGAACACCCATAACCCACCCGCACAAGCGCGTCGGATTGGTAAGTTTGCAGGCAAACGTGCTCAAATCAAAAGAGCGATCGTCACCCTTGCCGAAGGCAGCAAAATTGATTTGTTCCCCGATGTATAAGCACTAGCTTAAAAAAACCAGAGAACTGTTCTTTAACAAAACCAGACAATTATGGGCGTTCGTGCATATAAACCGTATACCGCAAGTACCAGACAAACTGTTGTCTCGGACTTCTCGGAAATCACTAAGTCAGAACCCGAAAAGTCTTTAACTAGCCACGTCCATCGTAAAAGAGGACG
The DNA here is from genome assembly GCF_034931345.1 of Pseudanabaena sp. CCNP1317. NCBI lineage: Bacteria > Bacillati > Cyanobacteriota > Cyanophyceae > Pseudanabaenales > Pseudanabaenaceae > Pseudanabaena > Pseudanabaena sp. CCNP1317. Next base: position 86,020 of record NZ_JAYGIF010000095.1, read on the forward strand.
CAATAACCGTGGTGTTATCACCAGCCGCAGACGCGGTGGTGGTCATAAGAGACTCTATCGGATTATTGATTTCAAACGCAATAAACGCGACATTATCGCCGAAGTAATTGCGATCGAGTATGATCCCAACCGCACTTCTCGTATTGCACTGTTGCAATACGAAGACGGCGAAAAGAGATACATCCTTGCTCCAAAGGGAATCGCTGTTGGCAACAAGATTCAAGCAGGTACAAGCAATGTGCCTTTTGAAATCGGTAACGCGATGCCATTGGTAAACATCCCTCTTGGTACGATTGTTCACAATGTGGAACTCGTCCCTGGAAAGGGTGGACAAATTGTGCGATCAGCTGGTGCTGGCGCTCAAATTGCAGCTAAGGAAGGCGATTTCGTCACACTCAAGCTTCCTTCTAGTGAAGTTCGTTTGATTCGCAAAGATTGTTTCGCCACCATCGGACAAGTGGGCAACCTCGATCACAGCAACACCAGTCTTGGTAAAGCAGGTCGCAGCCGTTGGTTGAATCGTCGTCCTAAAGTCCGTGGTATGGTCATGAACCCCGTCGATCACCCCCATGGTGGTGGTGAAGGTTGCGCCCCCATTGGTCGCAGTGGACCTGTTACACCTTGGGGTAAACCAACCTTGGGTTACAAGACTCGCAAGAAGGGCAAACTTAGTGATGCCTTGATTGTTCGTCGCCGTCGCAAGTCCTCGAAGCGCGGTAAGGGCGGACGTAACGCTTAACCATATATTTCCCCGCGTAGCGGGGAAATATATATCCAAAGTTTTTACAGAGAATAAAAATTATGACGCGATCGCTAAAAAAAGGTCCCTTTGTTGCCGATCACTTATTGACCAAAATTGAAAAGCTCAACGCCAAAGGCGAAAAGCAAGTTATCAAAACATGGTCACGCGCTTCCACCATTCTTCCTCAAATGATCGGGCATACCATTGCTTGTCACAACGGAAAACAGCACGTTCCTGTATATGTCACGGAGCAAATGGTAGGACACAAACTCGGTGAGTTTGCCCCTACTCGCACCTTCCGCGGTCATGCCAAGAGCGACAAAAAGGCTAAGAGATAGGTAGACAGGTAGTTAAAAATGATCCTCGCCCAAAACGAAATCCCTGCCGTAGCCAAATATATTCGGATGTCACCCCATAAGGTGCGTCGAGTACTAGACCAAATCCGTGGTCGTAGCTACCGCGAAGCATTGATGATTCTTGAGTTCATGCCTTATCGCTCCTGCGAACCAATTACGAAAGTATTGCGTTCTGCTGTAGCTAATGCTGAACATAACGCAGGACTAGATCCTGCATCCCTAGTAGTTAACCAAGCCTTTGCCGATATGGGACCTAGCCTCAAACGCTTCCGTCCCCGCGCTCAAGGTCGTGCTTACCAAATCTGTAAGCCAACGTGCCACATTACGATCACCGTCAAACCATCGGAGGAAGAATAGGTATGGGTCAGAAGATTCACCCAACAGGGTTACGCCTCGGCATCACCAAGTCCCATCTTTCTCGTTGGTACGCTGATGTCAATCGCTACGGTGTCTTGGCTGAAGAAGATAGCAAAATCCGTAAGTTTATTGAAAAAACTTTGAGTAATGCTGGTATCGCAGAAATCTTGATTGATCGCAAAGCTGATCAAGTAGATCTCGAAATTCGCACAGCTCGTCCTGGAGTTGTTGTTGGTCGTGGTGGCGCTGGTATCGAGCAATTGCGCGTCGGACTAGTTAAGTATCTCGAGCAAGATGGTTCTCTGAAAAAGACAGGTACTAGCCAAGTTCGGATTAATGTCACCGAAGTAGCCAGAGTTGATGCGGAAGCGCCTCTCATCGCTGAATACATCGCTCAGCAAATCGAACGTCGTGTTTCCTTCCGTCGTGTTGTTCGTCAAGCTATTCAAAGAGCGCAGCGTGCAGGCATCGAAGGTATCAAGGTGCAAATCAGTGGTCGTCTTAACGGTGCTGAAATTGCGAGAACTGAATGGGTTCGTGAAGGTCGTGTTCCTCTGCATACATTGCGTGCAGATATCGACTATAGCTACAAAACTTCCAGAACTATTTATGGCGTCATTGGCATCAAAGTCTGGATCTTTAAAGGCGAAATCATTCAAGGCGAAGAAGCTCCTGCTCCAGCCGCTCAACCCCGTCGTCGCCAGCAACGTCGTCCTCAGTTTGAGGATCGTTCGAGCGCTGAAGGATAAATTTCTGTCACCCTTAAGTTTTGAACCATGTTAAGTCCTAAACGTACAAAATTTCGTAAGCAGCAACGCGGTCGGATGGCAGGTCCTGCTACCAGAGGAACTGAAATCAACTTTGGTGATTATGCCATGCAGGCTTTAGAACCTTCGTGGATTACCGCCCGTCAAATTGAAGCAGCCCGTCGAGCCATGAACCGCTACATCCGTCGCGGTGGCAAGATTTGGATTCGCATTTTCCCAGACAAGCCCGTAACAATGCGTCCTGCTGAAACCCGTATGGGTTCTGGTAAAGGTGCTCCCGAATTTTGGGTATCAGTGGTCAAGCCTGGTCGCATCATGTTTGAAGTTGCTGGTGTCGCCGAAGAAACTGCAAGAGAGGCTATCCGTCTTGCCGCAGCTAAAATGCCGATCAAAACCAGATTTGTTATCCGTGAGAAGGAGTAAAGATATGGCACTCCCAAAAGTCCAAGAAACTAGAGAGCTATCTGATGATGAGTTGCAAGCTCAAATCTTGACCGTCAAGAAAGAGCTATTTGATCTGCGGTTCCAGCAGGCTACTAGACAACCTGTCAAGCCACATCAGTTCCAACATGCTAAGCATCGTTTGTCTCAACTGATGACCGTCGAACGTGAACGTCAGTCCAGAGCTTAAGAAAGCTATTTACAAAACATAGGAATTTTAGCAATGGCAGTTAAAGAAAAAGTTGGCGTTGTCGTCAGCGACAAAATGCAAAAAACGGTGGTAGTTGCGGTTGAAAATCGTACCTCTCACCCTAAATATGGAAAAATCGTGGTCAAAACGACTAAGTTTAAAGCCCACGATGAAGAAGACAAAACCCGTGAAGGCGATCGCGTCAAAATTCGGGAAACCCGTCCCCTCAGCCGTACAAAGCGATGGGAAGTTGTAGAGATTCTCTCATCTAGCTCGGAAGCATAAGTCATGATTCAACAAGAGTCTTATCTAAACGTTGCGGATAATAGCGGAGCTAAAAAGCTGCTATGTATTCGTGTCCTAGCTGGTGGTAATCGCGCCTTTGGCGGAGTTGGTGATGTAATCATCGCTACTGTTAAAGACGCTGCGCCCAATATGCCAGTCAAAAAATCTGATGTTGTCCGCGCTGTGATTGTTCGCACCAAAGCATCCATCAACCGTGAAAGCGGCATGAGAATTCGCTTTGACGACAATGCCGCTGTAATCATTAACCAAGACGGCAACCCCAAAGGAACCCGCGTATTTGGTCCAGTTGCGCGTGAGTTGCGGGATAAAAATTTCACTAAAATTATCTCCCTAGCGCCAGAGGTACTGTAATGTCATTCAAGTCAAAACCTGCCTATCGCGGCAACCGCAAGTCTTTTAAGATTCATGTCAAAAAAGATGATGTGGTTCAAGTAATTTCAGGAAGCTCTAAAGGTACTGTAGCAAAGGTGTTGCAGGTTTTTCCTAAAGACAGCACCATCATCGTTGAAGGGGTGAATGTTAAGACTAAGCATGTCAAGCCTCAAGCTGATGGCGAGTCTGGACAAATCATCACCCGAGAGTTCCCGATCCACAGTTCTAAAGTTTTGTTGTATTCCGAAAAGGAAAAGACCGCTAGTCGTTCTTGCTATACCTTTACGGATGATGGCAAGAAAGTAAGAATGTTGAAAAAGACTGGCGAAATCGTTGATTCCGTTAAGACTGAAAAGAAATAATTCTGCACAACCTGACCAAGCCCAGGAAAAATCATCGAGGAAGATAAAATGCTAACACCGTTTGCCGAAGTCTATGCCAAACAAGTTGTTCCTAAATTAATGGAACAGTTTAAGTACACCAACATCCATCAAGTTCCAAAATTTGAGAAAGTTGTGATCAACCGTGGTCTAGGTGAAGCTGCCCAAAATGCAAAATCCCTAGAAGCGTCTTTAACCGAAATTGCCACGATCGCTGGTCAAAAGCCCGTGGTAACTAGAGCTAAAAAAGCGATCGCTGGTTTCAAATTGCGTCAAGGAATGCCCGTCGGCATGATGGTCACTCTACGCCGCGACAAGATGAATAACTTCTTGGATCGTCTGATCAATTTCTCCTTGCCTCGCATCCGTGACTTTCGCGGTGTTAGCCCCAAGAGCTTTGATGGACGTGGTAACTATACCCTCGGTGTCCGTGAGCAACTTATCTTCCCCGAAATCAGCTACGACAGTATTGAGCAAATTCGGGGGCTTGATATTTCCATCATTACCACTGCCAACACGGACGAAGAAGGACGTGCGCTCCTGAAAGCAGTCGGTATGCCCTTTAGAGAATCATAAGTAGATCGAATTAGGAGATAAGGATGGCTACCAACGACACCATCTCGGACATGCTTACCCGCATTCGCAATGCAACACTTGCAAAGCACCAGACAACTTCCATTCCTGCTACAAGAATGACGTTGAGCATTGCCCGAGTGATGAAACAAGAAGGTTTTATCGCAGATTTTGAAGAAACAGGCGAAAACATCGACCGCGCCTTGGTCGTCGCCCTCAAGTATGAAGGCAAAAATCGTCAATCGATTATCAAGCGCCTCAAGCGCGTTAGCAAACCTGGTTTACGGGTTTACTCGAACTCCAAAGAATTACCCCGTGTATTGGGTGGGATCGGCATTGCGATCATCTCCACCTCTAAAGGGATCATGACCGATCGCGAAGCCCGTAAACAGGGTGTCGGCGGTGAAGTCCTTTGCTATATCTGGTAATTCAGATCCTCAAGATCTGGTAATTCAGGCTGTTAACTCAGCACATAACATTACAAGCAACGGAAAACAGACATGTCTCGTATTGGAAAACGTCCCATTCCTCTTCCCCCCAAAGTTGCGGTCTCGATCGTTGGGCAAGAGGTAACCGTCAAAGGGCCTAAAGGAGAACTCAAACGGGTGTTGCCACCCACCGTGGAAGTTCTGCAAGAAGAAAACAACTTAGTTGTTAATCGGGCCAATGAATCTCGTCCTGCAAGGCAACAGCACGGACTTTTCCGCACCCTCGTTGCCAACATGGTCGAAGGTGTGTCCACTGGCTTTCAGCGTAAGTTGGAAATTCAAGGTGTTGGTTATCGGGCTAACTTGAACGGCAGCAATATTGTTCTGACTGTTGGCTACAGCCACACTGTTGATATTATTCCTCCTACAGGAGTTTCCCTCGCAGTTGAAGATGCCTCTGGCAAGAAAGTACCTCAAGGCACATTTATTATTGTCGAAGGTATTGACAAAGAAATCGTTGGTAATTTAGCAGCCAAAATCCGCGCTGTACGTCCTCCTGAAGTCTACAAAGGCAAGGGTATTCGTTACTTCGGTGAATTCGTCAGACGTAAGGCTGGTAAGACTGGTAAGAAGTAAAGCTAAGCTTTTTCTAGCTCCTTTATTTGATCTTCTTAATTTTTGTAATCTTCATATATAACAAACATGAGTGCTAATAGTCGTAGACAAGCAACCATAAGCCGTCATAAGCGAATTCGTAAGGGGATGTCAGGTACACCCGAGCGTCCTCGCCTTGCAATTTATCGCTCTAACAATCATATTGTGGCGCAGGTAATTGATGATGTGGCTCAACATACTCTCGTTGCTGCTTCAACCCTCGAATCAGATGTTCGTGAGAGCGTCAGCACTACAGCCAATTCTGAAGCTTCGGCTAAGGTTGGTGCGTTGATTGCTGAAAGAGCGATCGCACAGGGAATTACCAAGGTTGTGTTCGACCGTGGTGGCAACCTCTATCATGGAAGAGTCCAAGCTCTCGCTGAAGCTGCTCGCGAAGCAGGTCTCGATTTCTAAATCATCCAGCAGTGAATCAGTAGATAGAAATAAATATGGCTAAGAATAGAGAATCAAGACCAGGTGGTGGTCGCGACAGTGGCAGCGGCGACAGTGGCGATAACCGCGATGAAAAACGCAAAGGCAAGCGCGATAGTAAAAAGAACGATCGCGCTCGTACTGAGAAAGAATCTGAATGGCAAGAACGGGTAGTCCAAATCCGTCGCGTCACCAAGGTTGTCAAGGGCGGTAAAAAACTCAGCTTCCGTGCGATCGTGGTCGTCGGTAATGAGAAGGGTCAAGTCGGTGTTGGTGTTGGCAAAGCTGCTGATGTTATTAACGCCGTCAAAAAAGGTGTTGCCGATGCTAGAAAGCACGCGATCGACGTACCTTTGACCAAGAGCAATTCCATCCCTCATCCTACCAATGGGATCGGCGGTGGTGCGAAAGTAATGATTCGTCCTGCTTCTCCAGGTACTGGGGTAATTGCTGGTGGCGCTGTCAGAACTGTACTAGAACTAGCTGGAGTCAAAAACATTTTGGCTAAGCAACTCGGTTCTAGCAGCCCTCTCAACAACGCTCGAGCCGCAATTAACGCACTTTCAACCCTGCGTACCTTTGGTGAAGTTGCCAGAGCGCGTGGTATTACCCTTGAACAGTTATTTAATTAATGCAATAACGGTGCTACGCGCCGTTATTGTCAAAAGTGAAAAGGAAAAACTATGAGAATTGACGATCTTCAGCCTCAAGAAGGCTCACAGCATCGCAAGCGTCGTTTAGGACGTGGTATTGCCGCAGGGCAAGGTGCTAGCGGTGGTTTCGGTATGCGTGGTCAAAAATCTCGTTCAGGTCGTCCCACCAGACCTGGCTTTGAAGGTGGTCAGATCCCCCTTTACAGACGAGTACCCAAACTTAAGCATTTCACAATTGTTAACCCCAAACATTTCACAATTGTTAATCTTGATCAATTAAGCGAATTACCTAAAGATACGGTAGTAACCCTTGAATCCTTGATGGACGCAGGCATTATTACTCAAAATGATGGTGTATTGCGCGTATTGGGTAGAGGTGAGGTGAGTGTAGCACTGACGGTTCGTGCTCATTCGATTACCACCTCTGCCAAGGCTAAAATCGAAGCTGCTGGCGGCACTGTAGAAGTTGCCTAGTCAAAAAGAGAATATGTGGCGGAGCGCTAAGCGTTTCGCCACATATTCTCTTTTGTTGTTTTTGGAAAAGGGGCTTCAGCCCCTTGTGACTCGACATCGCTTTACAATATTTAAATATCTTAGGTTAGGCGATCGCTGCCTAACTCAATCAATAGCTTGAGGTAAGTTTAGTTATGGTTGTCAGTAAAGGAAAGAACCCGACAGCACAAGAAACTTTTATGCAAATGGCTCAAGCCGCAGGGCTAAGAGGTCGTTTGTTAGTTACTGTTGGCGTTTTGATATTAGTTAGACTTGGCATCTATTTGCCATTACCAGGGGTTGATCGTCTCCGCTTTACGGAAATTGTCAGAAATAATGCGGTAGTTAATTTCTTGGATATTTTTTCGGGTGGTGGCTTGTCACTGCTCGGTATTTTTGCCCTTGGGATTCTGCCATTTATCAATGCCTCGATCATTATGCAATTAATGACTTCGGCGCTCCCAAGTTTAGAAAATCTTCAAAAAAATGAAGGTGAAGCTGGACGCAGAAAGATTTCCCAATACACCCGCTATGTTGCCTTTGTTTGGGGTGTGATCCAAAGTTGGGGACTTGGGGTTTGGGTGCAGAACTCTGGCGTACTTTCTGAAGCGACCTCCAACTGGATCACGGTTGGTGATGGTCGCGTAATTATGTCTAGCTTTATCTTTCAAACAACAGTAGCTTTGGCGGCTGGCTCAATGTTTGTGATGTGGGCTGGTGAACTGATTACTGAGAAAGGCGTTGGTAATGGTGCATCTTTACTGATTTTTATTAGTATTGTCGCCAATTTGCCATCTTCCTTAGGAGATACGATCGCCCTTGCTCAGAAGGACAGTTCGCGAGTTGGTGGCGTAATCTTGCTGCTGTTTATTTTCTTGGTCATGATCATTGGCATTGTGTTTGTTCAGGAAGGAACAAGGCGGATTCCCATTATTTCAGCACGCCGACAAGTGGGGCGCAAGCTTTATCGCGAGCAAGCTTCGTACTTGCCATTACGCTTAAATCAAGGCGGTGTGATGCCAATTATTTTTGCTTCATCGGTGATGATTTTGCCTGCCTATCTCAGCCAAAGCATTAATAATGAGGTGTTTGTGGCGATCGCGACTTGGATTTCTCCTAGTGGTGCTGGTCACATTCCTGTGTATATGTTGCTAATTCTAGGATTTAGCTTCTTTTACTCGACCTTAGTTCTTAATCCTGTGGAATTATCACAGAACCTCAAGAAGATGGGTAGCAGTATTCCCACTGTGCGCCCTGGAACCGCAACTTCGGATTATATCAGCCGTATTTTGAATCGATTGACTTTGCTTGGTTCAATTTTCTTGTGCGGTATTGCAATTATTCCTAGTGCTTTGGAAAAAGCTACTGGTGTATCAACCTTTAGTGGTATTGGTGCAACTTCTTTACTAATTTTGGTTGGTGTGGCGATCGAAACCTCGAAGCAAATTCAAACCTATGTAATTTCTCAACGTTATGAAGGCATGGTGAAACAGTAATGCCTAGAGTAATTTTGATGGGTCCTCCTGGAGCGGGTAAAGGTACGCAGGGCGAAATTTTGGCTGAAGCTTGGCAAGTGCCAAAAATTGCACCTGGCGATATTTTTCGCGCTGAAATCAAGCAAGGTACTGAGCTAGGGCTGAAAGTTAAGTCTTTTAGCGATTCTGGGCGACTTGTGCCTGATGAGGTTGTAATTGAGGTGATTGAGTCACGCTTGAGACAGCCTGATACTCAAGTTGGTTGGATTCTTGATGGCTTTCCGCGCACAGTTACCCAAGCTGAGGCTCTAGATGCTCTATTAGCGGAGATTAACCAACCCTATGATGCGGTTGTCAATCTAGATGTACCAGATCAGTTTTTAGTCGATCGCTTGTTAGCAAGAGCGATCGATCAAGGACGTGCTGATGATACCGAGGAAGTCATCAAAAATCGGCTGGAAGAGTACAATGCCAAAACTCGACCTTTGCTAGAATTTTATGGAAAGCATGTTACTCAAATTGATGGCACTCCGTCGATGCCAGAAGTAACTGAGGCAATCAAAAAATTCTTTGCATAGATGCGGTGATATTTGATCAAGTAATGCTTTCTCAAATATCTACCCTGTGTTGCAAGTGCTTTGCGCTCGCAACAAATACATAAAGAACTAATACTAAATTTGGGAGAGTTTGTTTGTCAAAAGAAGATTCTATTGAAATGGAAGGGACGGTAACTGAGTCTCTTCCTAATGCTATGTTTCGGGTTTCACTCGATAATGGCTTTAATGTACTTGCTCACATTTCGGGTAAGATTCGTCGGAACTATATCAAAATCCTGCCAGGAGATCGCGTTAAGGTGGAGCTAACGCCCTATGACCTTACTAAAGGACGCATTACCTACCGTCTTAAAAATCAAGGCGGCGGCAAGAAATAAATCAAACAAAAGAGGCAACTTTACTAAGTAAAGTTGCCTCTTTTGTTATAAAAACGAGTTATAGCGCTTTTGCTTTTTGAAAATAGTGATATGAATTTGCGATCGCGCTTATTATGCTTCTTGCTAGTCATAGGAAAGATTAGCGATCGCCATATCAGACAATAGTTTAACTACATCTGCTTTTAAAGATTTATGCCATAGTTTTTAAAGAACTCACTATAGCGATCCTAAATGATTTGTAAGATTTAGAGGGTTGAGAGAGTGCGCCCCGAAGGGGCGCACTCTCTCAACCCATTTAGGATTGCTATATCGAACTCACGTTAAATTAGCAACTTGGGTGGAATGGATAGAAAGAGAACTCCATTGCTAGTCCAAGGTTGAGTTTCAGGTAGCACTAACCCAATGATCCCAGCTTTTTTTAAAACTAATACACCCTTAGATTCTCCCCAGATCAACATTTCTGCCCAAGTAGTGAGATCAGGCTCGTGTCCAATAATTCCCAATGAAGATCTAGCAGGTTGTGGATGTTGGGCAAGCCAAGCTATTACCTGTTTGAGCCAATCCTCAAAACTTCCTTCAGGAGCAAGTTCTGATAACTGTTGTACAGGACATCCTTCAAAAACATTAGCGAAGATATCAGAAGTTTGTTGAGCGCGAACTAGAGGACTAGTTTGCAATAGGTCAAAACGCAAACCTAAGTCATAGAGACGTTTGGCAACCTGCTTAGTTTTTTTGCGTCCCTCTTCAGTGAGAGGGCGTTGCCGATCATCTTCGTAATTTCCGCGCTCTTCGGCAATGCCATGCCGAATTAGATACAGGCTAGGCATTGATTAATAAACTCTCAACTAATCCTTCAAATAGAGCCTTACCATCCGTGCCGCCCAGAATGCTTTCGGCAGCACGTTCTGGATGGGGCATCATCCCAATTACATTACCTTGTTTGTTGCAAATCCCTGCAATATTGTCCAGTGAACCATTGGGATTTGCGTCGTCAGTAATATTGCCGATCGCATCGCAATAACGGAAAACAACCTGATTGTTATCTTCAAGCTCTTTGAGAATATCAGCATCCGCAAAATAACAACCTTCTCCATGTGCGATCGGTAAGATAATAACTTGCTGTTTTTGATATTTCTGAGTGAAGGCTAAATCGTTGCGCTCAACTCTTAAAGGGGCGCGATCACAAATAAAATGCAAATCTCGATTGCGAACTAAAGCACCTTGTAATAATCCAGATTCGGTTAAAATCTGAAATCCGTTACAGATACCGAGGACATATTTGCCCTTAGCCGCATGTTCCTGTAGCGATCGCATCACGGGTGCAAATCTGGCGATCGCCCCACAGCGCAAATAATCACCATAGCTAAATCCCCCAGGGACAACGATCACGTCACAATCACTAATATCGGTATCTGTATGCCAAATCAGCCTTGTGGGCTGTTTCAAAATACCACTGGTAACACTAGCGACATCGCGATCGCAGTTGGAACCAGGGAAGACAAGGATGCCAAATTTCATGCTTTTGGCTCCTCAATGACGGTTAGCTCAAAGCGATAATTTTCAATCACTGGGTTTGCCAAAAGCTTATCGCAAGTTTCATTTAGCTTTTGCGATGCTTCGGCTTCATCTGCTGCATCTAGGATGATTTCGACATACTTGCCAATGCGGACTGAGTCAACGTGGTAGTCCATTTGTTTGAGTGCAGACTGGACAGCAGTACCTGCGGGATCGAGAACTGAGGGACGTAGGGTAACAAATATACGGGCTTGATACTTCATGCTTGCTGTGAAATGGTGAGATGCGATCGCCATATTTGTTATATGACTGACATCATCGATCATATAGCAAGATAAACAAGAAAAAGTTAAGTACCTAGGTGCAGGATAACTTAGTATAATCTTCACGAATTTATAGAAATATGCTTTATGACTTCACCAAAACGCTTTGACATGCAGACATTTATAGTTCGATTTGGCTGCGGATTTCTGATTGGTGGTCTTGCTGGTGGTTTTGGGAATTTAAGCCTTTTTAACGGCGCATTTTTGTCAGGATTTTTGATCGGCGGCATTATTTGCGGGTTGCTGGCTTGGAAATTGGGCGACGATTTTTGGAAAAACTTTAGGGATTGGACTGGTTGGTGGCTTTAATGCATAGATGATTGGGCTATAGTGTGCTTCTATTTCTCATTACAGCGAGATCATCTATGAGAGAGCGGTGGAAGTTACAGGTGCGATTCAGTATGAGGCTTTAAAGTCGGTTAATCGAGAGTTAATGGCGCTTTATTGGGATATTGGTGAGTTAGAGCGTGTTTGAGAAGTTTTTACCCCCTCTAACTCCCCCTTGTAAAGAGGGAGAATCTGAGTTTCCCTCCTTTGCAAGCTACCGTGTACACACAAGTCATCAGTTATAGCGTGAGTTACTAATGATCCCCCTCAATCCCCCTTTTTAAGGGGGAAGAAGAAAATTCTCCCCCCTTAAAAAGGGGGATTGAGGGGGATCTAAACCCTCAAACGTAGACAGGGGGAGACTTGTATGTACACGGTAGCCTTTGCAAGGGGGGATTAAGGGGGGTAAAAGCAGGAATTTACGCTAAATAAGAGACTTCTCAAACACGCTCTTAATCGTTACTTGTTGCTGGTTGGGGTAAGTCAGTAGTGGAACAATTGGCTCAGGATTTGCAGGTTGAGTTTCATGGGATGGCTGGGTTTCGGCGCGAAATATTTGGAGAATGCGGGATTTTTACCTTGCTTGCCACGGCAATGAAAAACTGACACCATTGGTGGCAGAAATTGGCTGGACTCATAATCTGGTGATCTTGGAGAAGTGTAAAGTCTACTCCGTCGAACTGACGTTAAATGAAGGCGGCGCTTCGCGCCGCCTTCATTTATTTGGGTTTGGACAATTGCTATAGCCAGTTTCCGAGCAATACAAAGGCTGACCAATAGTAGGGATGATCGTATTTTGCGTTTTTGAGCAGAGACTGTTGGGCAAATCTCAAAGATTCGGCTCTGGTGACGTTGGCTGAGGATAAACTTTGATAGAGAGCAATCATAAACTTAGAAGTTGCCTCATCATCAACCGACCAAAGCGAGGCGATCGTACTTCTCGCTCCTGCCCGCACCGCCATTCCTGCTAAGCCCAGAGCCGCACGCTTATCTCCCACCGCCGTTTGACAGGCACTCAAAATCAATAACTCAATTGGTTCTAAATCACTGCGGTTATTAGAACGTAACAACTGATAAAGATTTTCAATGGTTAACTTTCCATCGTAAGTAAGCAAATAAGTGTTTTCAGCTTCAGAGCTAAAGTTGCCGTGAGTAGCAAGATGAATAATCGGGAAAGTCAGGGAGGTCAGTGTTTGGGCAAGATTTTGCTTCGTAAAACTAGAGTTAAGAAAGATCGAACTCGAAGAAACTTGTTTGTTAATTTCCTGTAGCTCACTTTTAACATTTGGCAATGCTGAATATCCTTGTCTTGCCTCACTCAATCCACCAATTAGGGCGGTAACTTTTTGCTTAGCGATCGGTTTTGGGTCTAGGAGTTGCAAGCTCGGCGTAAGGGCAATGCTGTAATTCTCAATTAAGAACTGCTTGCCATCATGCAAAACGGACATGGGAATATTTCTTAAAGAACCGTCTAAAACAAAAACAATGGTTTTGACATTACTTTGGGCGATCGCACTAATAGCAGGACGAATCAACCAATCATAGATACTTTGAGCGCTCGAAAGATAATCATCCGAGGAGGGATCGCGCAGATTTAGGCGTAAATCGATGACCATATCGTCGATTTCTGCTGCTGTAACTTTACTAGCATAATGACGGAGCGGTTGATTAGGCAGACTTAGAATAACTTCTAAGCGATCTTCAAGAATGATTGGATAAACGACCGCCGCAGTTCTATCAATTTGATTAATGTCAACTTGGGCAGCATTAAGACAGTCAGAACGAAAAAAATTGACTAATTCGGCAATTTGCAATGATTCGATCGCTGCTTGCGCTGTGATTAGGTTCTTCTGTTTATCACCCGTATCGTCTTGCAGCAATAAACTCACGAGTTGACGATAGACAGGCTCGACAGTTTCCCGAAATGAGAATTGCACATTGGGATTCACAAAGACGAGATCACTGCGTAATTGGCGTAACCCATTGACGGCTTCGGTATAGGCAAGGATCGCGCCCTTGATATCACCTTTAGCTTTGAGCAGTCTTCCTAATTGCCACTGCCAACGATAGCCAATGTCGGTTGCATTGATACTTTGGGCGATCGCTAAAGCTTGTTGAGTGAGTTTTTGAGATTCTTCGATTTGTTTACTTTGTTCGTAAGCATTGCCAAGACTGCCGATCGCATAGGCAATAGTGCGGCTATCGTTGATGGATTGAGCCTGCTGGACTGAAACTGCTAATGTTTGGGCGGCTTCGGCTAATAGAGAATCGGCTACTGATTGAGGGACTAACTTCGTGAGTCTCAGTAAGCTCTCACCATAGTTGATTCTTACAAAGATTGCCTCGCGACTTGTTTCTAGATTTAATAATAGAGGCGCAATTTGCGATCGCATCTCTACCGCTTCTTGCCCATCATTAGAATCAATTAGTAAACTAAATAGATTCAATTGGGCTTGTAAACTGGTAAGCGATCGCCCATCTGTTTGAGCAGACTTTTTATAAAATTCTGCGGCTTTTTCAGATTCACCTTCCAGTCGGGCGAGGTTTCCCTGTCTTAGCAGCACAATACTCTTTTGTTCTTTGTTATTAATGCGTTCAAGAATTTTCCAACTCTTGTCTAAAGGCTGATGCGCCAGTTTGAGATCGCCAACTGTGGTCAACATATCACCGTAGTTATGAAGTGCGATCGCCGTCAGCAGATCATCAGAAATTTTTGGCAATAATGCTTGAATTGATTCTAAAGTTTGCAGCGATCGCCGAAAAAAGCCTTGAGCTTTGAGAGATTGGGCTTGATTAAGCACATTACGAATCTGATGATCCAGATCGCCAAGTCGAGAATGCAAAATCGCGGCTTCTTGCCAAGCCGCGATCGCCTCTTCATCTTTGCCTAGGTTTAAATATAGATTCCCCTGAGTATCTAGAGCCTGAGCGATCGCTCTTTGACTTGCGGGATTGACTTCAAGCGATCGGGCTATTTGTAAACTTTGGGCGATCGTGCGTTCTGCTTGTTGCCATTGTCCTAATTTTTGATGAGCTAAGGAGAGATTACTGAAAGTGATCGCTAAATCCAAGGAATTATTTTGCTGTTGATAGAACTTTGCGGCTTGTTCCCAAACTTGAATTGCTTCTTGCCATTGTCCTAATTGATAAAATGATTTACCACGATTAAATAAAGTGTTTGGTTGTTCTAAATTTGATTGAACTATTTGAGAACTCTGCGGCGAAGTAATGGCAACTGCCAACAGGGGTTGAATAAATACAGTCAGAAAAAATAACAGAAAACCCAAACCCAAATTTTTGATAAAAGCAGCGCTTCGCGCTGCTTTTATCAAAAATTTAGTGATTCGGGATTTCGCAAAACTTGGTAATAATCGCTTCATAACTGTATTATCTCTAATGGTTAACGACACTGTAATTGTGTAGCCCAAGTGGGCATAGGGGTAACTTTAGGAACTTCTGCTACTAGTAAAACTTCGCCATAGGGATTAACAGTCCATCCTTGTGCCTCAATAATGCGATCAGATAATACATCAGAGGTTTGATTTGATTGGAGTTGTCTAGTCCAAGATGGAGTTGGCACAGCTTGTGAAGATTCCGTCACAAGTTGTGCAACTTCACCATAGGGATTAATTGTCCTTCTGTTCGCATCAGCTATCCGCTCTGGATTAGTCGGTATACCCAGATTTTCTTGTAAATTATTGCCACTAATTACATCAGCAGGACTAGCAGGAATGCCACCTCGTCCTGTGATCACAAACGCGCTATCTTGGCGATCGGCTAAGCATTTTTGAGAGACAAGTTTACTCGCATCGCCAATATCAACAGGTAAATTCGTTAATCCTTTACTAGGATCAACTCCGGGGGTATTAATATTTACAGTTCCATTAATACCAAAATCAGAGCTAGCGGTAATGTCGCTCAAAGGAGTTAAACGTGGACGGAATTGCATTCCAAAAATTGCTTGAGTAGTAATTCGGATGTTGCCACCTTTCCCTTTAAAAGCATTGGCGGTAATGTCGCTGTTATCTTTAGCAAATGCCAAGATAAAGTTTGCACTCAAATCAATGTTGCCGCCATTGCCATCATTGCCAGCCGTGGCACTAATGAGACTGCCATTTCGCAACCATAGTAAATCTCGCACTTGCAAAACAATGTTGCCTCCTTCACCGCTTGCTGTCTCGGCAATAATCTGTGAACCATTATCAAGGGCTAGTAAACCTGCAATCAGTTGAATGTCGCCACCATTGCCTTTACCAAGGCTGCTCACAGAAATCTTTGCGCCATTCGTCAAAGTTACAAGCTCAGGATCGATAAAAATCGTGCCACTTTTGCCTGTGGATACGGCTGTAGTTCCTGCAAAAATACCACTGTCAGTTCCATCTATTTTTAATAGATCAGTAAGGAATAGTGAGATATTACCTGCTGCACCACTGCTAGAGGTAGTGGTACGTAACTGTGAACCACCAGCAATTTCTAAGCTATTAGAAGTAACTGCAATATTTCCACCCCTATTTGCACTAGCCGTAGAAGCACTCAAAGCTGATTGATTTTCAAGGTGTAAAGTATTTGCAAAAACATCCAAATTACCGCCATCACCTTGACCCGTTGCGTTGACATTACTGCGAATTGACCCATTATTTAAAGAGATTGCATCGCTAGCTCGAATTGCAATTTTTCCTGCGTTGCCTATTCCTTCTGTTGTTGCGCTAATAACCGCACTATTTAATATCTCAAGGTTACGAGTCCTAATATCTAAACTGCCTGCATTACCGATCGCGTTATTGTCTACTGACGTAAAGATACCACTAACTACATCTTGACCAAATACAATCCCTTCTCCTTCTAGCTTAATTGTGTCAGAACTGATGATAATTTGACCACCATTGCCTTTCCCAAATACACTCGCGCTAATTTGAGCGCCATTGAGAAAATGTAGTGAGTCTGCGGTGATGGAGAGTGTTCCAGCATTTCCCTGTCCATTAGTATTTACATCTACTGAAACGGAACTACCATCTATCTTGACTGTATTATTAGGATTGGTGAAGGTGTTGATTGGTGCGATCGTAATGTTCCCCGCATTGCCATTCCCATCGGTATATGCTTGGAGTTGAGAATTATTTGTGAGAGAGAGTAACTGGGAAGATAAGTTTAGATTGCCTGCATCTCCTATTCCAGCAGTAAAGGAACTGACTCGACCTAAATTGCTGATAAAGATCGATGGCGAGGTAATGTTGAGATTACCTCCTTTCCCATTCCCAGTAGTGGTAATAACGTTGCTAACCAAACTATTATTTATTGATATGCTTTCACTAGCACGAATATCGATATTACCAGTATTGCCTTGTCCTTTGGTGGCTGCTGAGATGAGAGAATCGTTACTTAGACTGAGAAGACGAGTAATCAAATCTATATCTCCAGCATTACCGATCGCTGTACTTCTCTCAACGGTTGTAGCGATCGCACTATTAACTATTGAGCCTGAGATTAGCCCTGTACCACTAAGCGTTACTGTGTCAGCCTGAATGGTAAGTTTACCGCCATCACCGATGCCGAATACTCCAGCACCCACCTGAGCGCCATTGAGTAACTGTAATGTCCTTGCAGAGATGAATAAATCCCCTCCTTTACCAACTCCACTAAGATTAATAGATGAAGAAACTGTACTGCGATCAAAAATGACATCACCAGTCGCAATGATTCTCAACTCGCCAGCATTCCCATTACCTGAAGTAAGTGTACTAATCTGTCCTTCATTAGTTACGTTTAGTGTACCCACATTTAAAGTTAGTTTGCCACCATTAGCATTGGCTGTAGGACTAACTTGGTTATTGATCGCACTACCAACACCATCAATATTAATTGCATTTGCAAAAATCTCTACATCTCCTGAAGAGCCTAAACCTGCTGTTACAGCACTAATTTTTGCACCATTAAAGAGATTAAGAGTTCCTGCTGTAATACTAACATTTCCACCATTTCCATTAGCATCTTGGTCAACTTGACTGAAAACTTGCGTGGCTAATGTGCCAATAGCTCCAGAAAAAGTTGCATTTCCAGAAATGTTTATGCTGATGTCACCCGCTTTTGCCGCCCCAGCCGTACGGGTAGTTAGTAGAGAGGGATTAAGGAGAGATTCAGTAAGTGATAAAGATGCAGCTGTGATATTAATCCCACCGCTATTGCCAGTAAGCGTTAATCCATTACTTCGACTTAAAACATCTATCCCTCTACCTGATATTTCTCCATTAGCTTGAAGATTAATCTGTCCACTAAAAAGGGGAGCATCAGTGTCAATAGAGGTATTGTCACCGAAACGGATATCATTATTTGCAAGTAAAGTTACTCTGCCACCGTTACTAGTAGCATTAGTAGAAATAGACTGAATAAAGGTAATTGTCCAAAAATTCCTGTTCCTGTAACAACAATATTTTCATTTATTAGAGAAATATTTGGCTTGTAATTATTTGTAAGTAACACAACTCCATTTGGCGCAAAAAACGCAATATCTCCAACTGTAATTCCTGTACCTGTTGATGCTAGATTTGTACTTGGAGGAGGCACTAAAAAACTACCAAAAGGATCGGTAAATGTTCCAGTTCCTGTAATTCCAGCTATACCAATATCAGATGGATTCATCCCCGCCCGAATATCCAGAGTAGGTCGCGCACTACCATTAATAGTTAGTGTTTCACCATTCGATAGAGTTACATTTGCTAGAGTTGGCGTATTAGTTGGATTAATTGTATTGCCTATTGTATCTGCTCCAAAAATGATGACAGTGCCAATATTGACTCTACCACCAGCAAGGATATGGAGCGAACTGCCCTGATAAAGTCCAAATGTTACATCACCAGCAGAGCGAATGATGGGATCATTAGGACTTTCGAGATTGCCTACAGAGCCGTCTAGTTGCTCGATCTTAAAATTTCCGCCTGCATAATAATGAACATCACCGATTACAGAATTAGGCGATCGCAACAACATATTCCCACCCGAAAACAAACCGCTCTGTCTATTATTCAGCGCAAAAATATCAACTGATTGATTTCCCTGCACTAGTAAATCTCTACCCGCCACCGCCACAAAAGGACTAGTAGAACTATCACGAATCTTCACCAAGTCCTGAGCTTGCAGTGTCAAGTCTCTTCCTGCTTGCAAAGTCCCCTGTAAATCCAATTTATCCGCATTTAAAGTCAAATCCCGTCCTGCCGAGAGATTACCCCGATTACTAATTGTTGCTCCTGTATTGCTGTTACCATACTGCAAACCCAATGGCACATTTACATTTAACAAAGATGGCGCTTGGGGATTAGTTGCACTAAACTCGCTACCATCTGAAAACTTAAGGCTATTAGCTGTACTGGCACTAAACGAACCAGCAATATCGAGCTTGGCATTTGCGCCAAACACAATTCCATTGGGATTAACTAAGTATAAATTTGTTGTTCCATTAGTTCTCAATATCCCATCAATATTCGAGATATTGGAGCCTGTCACTCGCCCGATCGCATTAACTGTAGTTGGCGCTGTATCAAAGTGTGCAGTGTTTCTAGTCGGTACTGAAAAATCTTGAAAGCTATGAAATTGATTTCCACCAACCTGTGTACCACCTGTGATCGTATAGGTTTTATTTGCACTGTTGAAATTAACTAATGTGTTGATTGGGAGGGTATTGTCAGGCGCGATCGCATTTTGAGCAAAACTTGCATGGGAGAAAAGACTAAAACTGATTATTGAAATTACTGATGCTATAGCTGTGTTTTTAAAGTTATGCTCTCTCATATACTTCATATTTTGAGATATACTCCCATACTAATTTGTCTAGCATACAGCAATTTATTTAAATGCTTACTCCCTTTCCATCCAAGAATTACTGGGAAGGGAGTAACTCATTATTTACAGCGCTTTATGCTGTAAATAACTTGCTGGATATAGGTTAGTAAATCAGATACTGAGCAATAATTATGTCATGGATAGAATTGAGACTTGATACCACCAACGAAGCCGTTGATTGGATTTGTACATTACTCGCCAAGGCGATCGCTGCTGAAGATATGCACATCAGCGAATATCGCGATCATAATCCTCAATGGACATTTATAATTCAAATGTACCTACTTGAAGATGCTCAAATTCATCAACGTATAGATGCGATCGCGGATCTGCTGAAGCCACTCCATCGCACGGGCATGACCAGTGAATTGCAAACCTTTATTGTTGAACAAAAGCCATCTCAAAGAGAACAGAATCCTGAAAATTCTTTGATACGGCGTATAGGCGATCGCTTTGTGATTCTATCGGCTGATGTTGACTATCAAGCTGGCAATTCCCAAGAGATTATTCTCCGTCTTCAAAATAGTTTTGCCTTTGGCAGCGGACTGCATCCTGCCACGATCCTGAGTTTGAAACTAATAGAACGTCATACTCAGCCATCACTTCATACTCTCGATCTTGGCTCTGGTTCAGGGATTCTCAGTGTAGCTCTAGCAAAACTTGGGGCGACAGTTTTGGCAATTGATAATGATCGCATCGCCGTAGCCGCTACTCAGGACGCAGTGGAACGCAACCAAGTCTTACAGAAGGTTACAGTCACATGCGCGAGCCTCGGCAGTGCTAGCCAACTAGGACATTGGATGGGTGGTGATAGCATTGAGTCTGTTCCTGAAGTTCAAGCTAATGGACAATTCGATCTGATCGTTGCGAATATTTTTGCGCGAGTTCATATTTCCCTTGCCACCGAATTTTATAAGGCTCTACGTAATACTTCTACCCATTCAGGAACCTTAATTACCGCAGGTTATACCAGCGATCGCGCCGAAGATGTAACTCAGGCGATGATCGAAGCAGGGTTTGAACAATGTGATCACGTTCACATGAACGAATGGATCGCGATCGCTTATCGTATTCGCGATCGTTAATAAAATTTGAGTATAAAGCGAAAGTTAGAGATACGCTTTTTAATTAAGAGACCAAGCAAAAATCAATATTGAGAATCCCTATGAACTATCTAAAACTATTACCAGTCTTGAGTGTGTTTGCCTTTCCTGCCATGGCTGTAGCACAATATCCAATTATTTTTAATCACGTCAAATATATCTCGATCAGTCAAGATGCTTGTATTAGAAGAGCAGAAATAGCAGCCCAAGATTCTGGATTCGATAGTAACTTTGAACCACTCGCTAATGGAGCCTTCGGAGTCAATGGTAATTACAGTGTCTCAATACGCTGTGAAGCAAAACGAGGAGTTGTTTTCTTTGCTGTAGCAGGGCCAGATAACCGAACATCAAGTAACCTCGTGAAAAGGGTACAAAAGGCTTTTTAAAGAGGTCATACCAAGACACAAAATAGCTACGCCATTTTGTGTCTTGGTTTAACCCTTACTGGGTTTTGTTTTTAATCCACAAAAGTGTTGCCATACTTTCGTGAATTGGGATTACTTCTCAGATTATTTCTATAGCAATGTAAGTCAGATACAGCAATTGCCGATCAAACGAGACACAAGAAAAATTTTGAAAGCGTTGCTTTGCAACGCTTTCAAAATTTTTCTTGGTTTGGGTTTGAGCGCAAAGCGCTGTAAGTGGCGGAGCGAAGCGCCGCCACTTATCTTTTGAGTTTAGATTTGTAATTGAACTTAACAATTGCTCACATATAGCTAAACACAAAAGATTGATTAAAGCCCGATAATAGTTATCAACTAGGCTAGTAGCGATCGCTACTAACTCAGCCTTTGTCTTGACTAGACTAATACCAGTTTAGAAATAGCTAGCCAATTTCTAAACTTTTAAATCCCAAAGAGGAGTTGGAAGAAATATGGTGTATACCCCTTTAATCGGTTTTACTTTATTTGTCATCCTATTTTTAGGAGCCGCCTTTACCCTAAGTTATTTCTGGTGGGCCGATCGCTACAAGACTCCAGAAGTCATTGCCGCAGAAGTAATGCAATTTTCCGAACAATTTACCAACGCGTTGTCAGTTTTTGCAGTGGGAATGCTAGCTTTTGGCGTTATGTTGATATTTCTTAACTTTTCCATCAAATAAAAAAGGGAGTGCTATGCACTCCCTTTTTTATATAGCTGTCTTCTAAGTACAGGACAAAAATTTAATGGAGTTGAAGAAAGCCTCGGAATTGAGATGGATGTCAAAGATGATATGACGCAGAAAATCAAAACCAAGACGAAAAATGCTTTTAGGTAAGCGACCGTGCTT